>CAMPHE010000145.1 GCA_946885815.1 uncultured Arenimonas sp. | reverse complement strand
GCTTCAGCAGGCCGGCGATCTCGGTCTCCGACAGGCCGGCGAAATAGCGCATCTCGACCACCTGCGCGAGACGCGGGTCGAGGTCGTTGAGCTTGTTCAGGGCGACGTCGAGCCCGAGCATGTCCTCGTCGAGCCGCATGCCGCCGCCGGCGTCCTCGGGCAGGTCGGTGACCCGGTGCAGGTCGCCCCCGCGCTTCACCGCCAGGCGCTGGCGCGCGTAGTCGACCACGACGCTGCGCATCGCCGACGCCGCGTAGGCGAAGAAGTGCGCGCGGTCCTCGAACTCGGCCTCGGCACGGCCGGCGAGCTTCAGGTATGCCTCGTGCACGAGCGCCGTGGTGTCGAGCGTGTGCCCGTACTGCTGGCCGCCGAGCTGGCGTCGCGCCATCCCGTGCAGCTCGCGGTAGAGCGTCGACAGCACGCGGTCGAGCGCGGACTTGTCGCCGCCGCGCGCCTCGCTCAGCCACTGGGTGATGTCGGCCGTGTCGTTCATGGGTCCCCGGATCCCGTCTGCGCGGGCTGGCGCAACTATAACCCCATGTGGGAGGGCCTTCAGGCCCGATCCCCACAGGTCACCGCTGGCAACGGCTGCACCACGCGGTCGCCCGGCCGCCCATCGGGTCGTCGCGCAGCGGCCGGCCGCAGGTGCGGCACGGCTCGCCTTCACGGCCGTAGACGGCGAGCTCCTGCTCGAAGTAACCGGGGGCGCCGTCGGGCGCGAGGAAATCGCGCAGCGTCGTGCCGCCGCGGGTGATCGCGTACGCGAGGATGTCCTTCACGGCCGTGGCGAGCCGCGCGTAACGCTCGCGCGAGATCGAGCCGGCGGCGCGGCCCGGTGCGATGCCGGCGCGGAACAGCGCTTCGGCGACGTAGATGTTGCCGACGCCGACGACGATCCGCTGGTCCATCACGAACGCCTTCACCGGCGCCTTGCGTCCGCGGCTGCGCGCGAACAGGTAGTCGCCGTCGAAATCGGCCGACAGGGGCTCGGGCCCGAGGCCCTGCAGCAGCGCGTGCGTCGTGCCCGCGGGCTGCCACAGCAGGCAGCCGAAACGACGCGGATCGGTGAACCGCAGCACGCGACCGGAATCGAGCGCGAGGTCGACGTGGTCGTGAATCCCCACCGGGGTCGTGGCCGGCAGCACGCGCAGCATCCCCGACATGCCCAGATGCAGCAGCGCGCTGCCCGGCGCGGTGTCGAGCAGCAGGTACTTCGCGCGTCGCCGCACGGCCGTGACGCGCTGGCCTGGCAGCCGGGCAGGCACCTCCGGCGGGATGGGCCAGCGCAGGTCGGGCCGCCGCAGCACGACACGGGTGATGCGCCGGCCCTCGACATGCGGCGCGAGTCCGCGGCGCGTGGTCTCGACTTCGGGCAACTCGGGCATCGGGGAACCTGGACTCGGACAGAAAGCGGATTTGGCCACGACCGGGCACGACGGGCCACGACGGAACACGACAGGAGCTTTTTGAAGGGGCTCTGCTCTTGTCGTGTTCTGTCGTGGCCCGTCGTGCTCGGTCGTGGCCAAAGAATAAGACCTCCGGCGCCCCGCGCACCCTCACGACGCTGAACCGCGCCGGTCGCCACGGCGCTCTTCGCGTGACGCTGCAGGGGGCAGGCGCCATCATGCGGTGGCGGGCATCCCGCCCTTCCCGGAGTGACGATGATCGAGTTCCTTTCGCGCGGCCTTACCGGCGCCTCCGTCTGGCAGATGGTCGCGGTGCTGGTCGTCGTCGGGCAGCTGACGATGGCGTCGACGACCCTCTACCTGCACCGCAGCGCGGCGCATCGCGGCGTCGATTTCCATCCGGGGGTCGCGCACTGGTTCCGGTTCTTCGCGTGGCTCACGACCGGCATGATCACGAAGGAGTGGGCGGCGATCCATCGCAAGCACCACGCGAAATGCGAAACCGCCGAGGACCCGCACAGCCCCCGTTTCGCCGGCATCGGCACGGTGTTGTGGCGCGGCAGCGAGCTTTACCGCGCCGCGGCGCTCGACCGCGACGACATGGAGAAATACGGCAAGGGCACGCCGGACGACTGGATCGAGCGGCATCTGTACACGCCGCATTCCAACGTCGGGCCGACGCTGGTGCTGTTCCTCTATTTCGCGCTGTTCGGCCTGCCCGGCATCGCGCTGTGGGCGATGCAGATGCTGTGGATCCCGTTCTGGGCCGCCGGCGTGATCAACGGTCTCGGCCACTGGTGGGGCTATCGCAACTTCGACACCGCCGACACCGCGACCAACCTGTCGCCGTGGGGTGTCTGGATCGGCGGCGAAGAGCTGCACAACAACCACCACGCGTTCCCGAGCTCGGCGAAGTTCGCGCTGCGGCGCCATGAATTCGACATCGGCTGGGCGGTGATCCGCGGCCTGGAGCGGCTCGGCCTCGCGAAGGTGCTGCGCACCGCACCCGAACTCGACGTGCGTCCGAACATCCAGGTGCCCGACGCCGACACGTTGAAGGCGATGATGGTGCACCGCTGGCAGGTGGCCACCGACTATTTCCAGCTGGTGCTCAAGCCGCACCTGCAGCACGAGGCCGGCGATCTCAGCGGGCGGTTGCGGCGCGCGTTCCGCAGCGACGGGCGCTGGCTCAGCGACGTCAACCGCGAGGCGTTCAGCGCGTGGATCGCCGAGCGCCCGCGCACGCAGCGCCTGATGGATTTCCGCGCGCGCCTGCTGGCGATCTACGAGCTGCGCAGCGCCGAGGCCGAAACCAGGCTCGACGCGCTGCGCGCGTGGTGCGCCGACGCCGAGGCGTCGGGCATCCGGACGCTGGAGGACTTCTCGGCGCGGCTGAAAGGCTATTCGATGATGCCGGCGCGGGCCTGAAGAAGCATTGACAACGGATCGACACGGAAAGAGCGGATCGGTCAAGCGCTTTTCAATCCGTGTTGATCCGTGCTGATCCGTTGCAGGGCTTCTGTCGTATCCTGCGGCCGGAGCCCGCCATGACCGAACGCACCGTGCCGATTCCGGAAGCCTTCGCCGCCGCCGCGAACGTCGACGCGAGCGCGCTCGCGGAAGACGTCGCGTTCGCGGCGCGCGACCCCGATGCGTTCTGGGATCGCATCGGCCGCCGGCTCGAATGGTCGCGGCCCTACACGGTGGTGAAGGACACCTCGTTCGCGCTCGACGATTTCCGCATCCGCTGGTACGCCGACGGGCAGCTCAACGTCGCGGTGAACTGCCTCGACCGGCACCTCGCCGAACGCGGGGACCAGGTGGCCATCGTCTGGGAAGGCGACGACCCGGCGACGCCGCCGCGACGCATCACCTATCGCGAGCTGCATGCGATGACGTGCCGCCTCGCGAACGCGATGCAGGCGCTCGGCGTGCGCAAGGGCGACCGCGTGACGCTGTACCTGCCGATGATTCCCGAAGCCGCCGTGGCGATGCTCGCCTGTGCACGGATCGGCGCGGTGCATTCGGTCGTGTTCGCGGGATTTTCGGCCGACTCGATCGCCAACCGCATCGCCGACAGCGGCAGCCGGCTGGTGATCACCGCCGACGAAGGCCGGCGCGGCGGCCGCACGACGTCGCTGAAGGCCAATGTCGACGACGCCCTGCAGCGCCCCGGCACGAATTCGGTCGAGACGGTGCTCGTCGTCCGCAACACCGGTGCCGGCGTGCCGATGCAGATGCCGCGCGACCGCTGGTACGACGCGGTGGTCGACATCCAGGACCCGACGCACGCGGCCGCGCCGATGGACGCCGAGGATCCGCTGTTCCTGCTCTACACCTCCGGCAGCACCGGCAAGCCGAAGGGCGTGCTGCACACGAGCGGCGGCTACCTCGCGTGGGCGGCGCACACGCACGCGCTGGTGTTCGACGCGAAGCCCGGCGACGTCTACTGGTGCACCGCCGACGTCGGCTGGGTCACCGGCCACAGCTACGTCGTCTACGGCCCGCTGTGCAACGGCGCCACCACGCTGATGTTCGAAGGCATTCCGACGTTCCCCGACAGCGGCCGTTTCTGGGACGTGGTCGACCGCCATGGCGTCACGGTGTTCTACACGGCGCCGACGGCGATCCGTGCGCTGATGCGCGAGGGCGACGCGCCCGTGCGGACGCGCTCGCGCGCGTCGCTGCGCCTGCTCGGCAGCGTCGGCGAGCCGATCACTCCGGAGGCGTGGTCGTGGTACCACCGCGTCGTCGGCGACGGGCGCTGCCCGGTCGTCGACACGTGGTGGCAGACCGAGACCGGCGGCATCCTCATTTCCCCCGTTCCCGGCGCGGTGGCGCCGAAGCCGGGGTCGGCGACGCGGCCGCTGCCCGGCATCCGCCCGGCGCTGGTCGACGCCGACGGCCGCGTCCTCGAGGGGGCCACCGAAGGCAATCTGGTGCTGCTCGATTCATGGCCCGGGCAGATGCGCACGGTGTACGGCGACCACGCACGCTTCCTCGAGACCTATTTCACGCTCTACCCGGGCACCTACTGCACCGGTGACGGCGCGCGGCGCGATGCCGACGGCTACTGGTGGATCACCGGCCGCGTCGACGACGTGATCAACGTCAGCGGCCACCGGATGGGCACCGCGGAAGTCGAAAGCGCGCTGGTGTCGCATCCCGCCGTCGCCGAAGCGGCCGTGGTCGGCGCGCCGCACGACATCAAGGGCCAGGGCATCTACGCGTACGTGACACTCAAGGAAGGCGTCGCGCCGGGCGACGCGCTGCGCGCCGAGCTGGTGAAGCACGTGCGCCACGGGATCGGCCCGATCGCCGCGCCGGACTGGCTGCAGTGGGCGCCCGGTCTTCCGAAGACCCGAAGCGGGAAGATCATGCGGCGCATCCTGCGCAAGATCGCCGAAGCCGGCCCGGAAGGCGTCGCGCGCGAAAGCCTGGGGGATGTGTCGACGCTCGCGGATCCGTCGGTGGTGGACGAGCTCGTGGCCGGCCGCGAGCGGCGGTGACGCCCGCCTTCTCTCATCGTCCGCCGTCGGCCCCGCCCCGCACGTTCCCGCGCAGCCGCGCCAGCTGCGGCTCGCTGATCCCGGCCGCGACCATGCCGACGTATTTGCGCTGGCGCAGCACCGGGTCCGCGGACAGCGCGTCGTAGCGGGCGTGGGAGCGCACGAGCGGATCGGCATCGCCGAACGCGTGGTGGCGATAGCTCGACCACCGGTAGCGGCCCGGCGATTCGACCAGGCCAGCGCGCACCGGATTGAGTTCGATGAAGCTCTGGCAGCCGAGCAGCGACGCGGCGCCGACGATCGGCTGGCTGTGGTAGCCATGCTCCCAGAGCCGGCCGCGCTGGCCCCGGAACCGGTTGAAGTAGCGGACGTAGCGGCTGCCGAGCTG
>CAMPHE010000144.1 GCA_946885815.1 uncultured Arenimonas sp. | reverse complement strand
GCGCCGCATGGAAGCCGTACTGCGTGAACAGCGTGCGCAGCGCGTCGACGTCGCGGGGCCGGAACGCGAGGTCGGTCGGCGCAGGGTCGAGCGGCACGTCGGTCTTGATCGTCACCAGCTGCCGGTTCAGCGGCAGGCGGTCGAGCGCGCCACGCAGGTTCTCGCCGATCTTGCCGCCGATCTTCGTCGCCGACGCGATGACGCCGTCGAGCGTGCCGTATTCGCCGAGCCACTTCGCGGCGGTCTTCGGCCCGCACTTGTCGACGCCGGGCACGTTGTCGACGGTGTCGCCCATCAGCGCCAGCAGGTCGACGATCTGGTCCGGGCGCACGCCGAACTTCGCGTACACCGCGTCGTCGTCGAGCACGCTGCCGGTCATCGTGTTGACCAGCGTGATCCCGGGGCGCACCAGCTGCGCGAAATCCTTGTCGCCGGTGGAGATCGTCACCGGAATGCCCAGCGCATGCGCCTGCACCGCCAGGGTGCCGATCACGTCGTCGGCCTCGACGCCTTCGACGCACAGGATCGGGAACCCGAGCGCCTCGACGATCTTCATCATCGGCTGCACCTGCGCCCGCAGGTCGTCGGGCATCGGCGCGCGCGTCGCCTTGTACTCGGGATACAGCGCGTCGCGGAACGTCGGGCCGGAGGCGTCGCAGACGAACGCGACGTAGGCCGGCGCCTCCTTGATCGTCGCGCGCAGCATGTTGACGATCCCGAACAGCGCGCCGGTCGGCGAGCCGTCGGGGCCGGTGAGCGGCGGCAGGGCGTGGAACGCGCGGTAGAGGTACGACGAACCGTCGATCAGGACGAGGCGTGACATGGCGTGGCCGGCGGATGCGGACCGGGAATTGTAGACCCCGGTGCGATCCGGCCCATCGGGGTGCCGCGTCAGGTCCGCGTGGCGACCGGCGGCAGCGTGCGCAGATGCGCCCAGATCGCCCGGAGCTCCACATCCGTCATCCGGCCGTACGTGCGCCATGGCATGAACGGGTGCAGTTCACGGCCGTCGGGGCGGCGGCCTTCGCGGAGCACCCGCAGGAAATCGGCCTCGGACCAGCGGCCGAGCGCGTCGGCGTGCGGCGTCAGGTTCGCGGCCGCCGGCAGCTCGGGCGGCGTGCCGGGGACGCGCTGGCCGGCAAGGTCGGCGCCGTGGCAGCCGGTGCAGACCTGCGCGAGGTAGGCGCCGTACTCGGCGGTCGGGCCTTCGGGCGGTGCGACGCGCGGGCGCGGCGCATGGTCGAGATCGGCCGCCGGCACCAGTTCGAGCTTGCCGAACAGGAACAGCACATGGCCCAGCGGCCCGATGCGGAACTCGCCCGGGGCCTTGTCGGACGGCGGCAGCGACTGCAGGTGGCGCACCAGCGCCGCGGCGTCGGCGTCCGACAGGTCCTTGAAGTCGCCCGCCGGCATGAAGCGCAGCGGCCGGCCGTCCGGGCGCACACCGTGACGGATCGCCGCGGCCAGCCCGTCCGCGTCGTAGCGGCCGGCGATCGACGGCGGGGTCAGGTTGGGGCCGACCACCGTCGCCACCGGGCCGGCATCGAACACCAGCCGGCCGGCGCCGTCGTCCCCATGGCATTCGACGCAGCCGAGCACGCCGTACAGATGCGCGCCGCGCGCCCGCTCCGCGTCGTCACCGGCGAACACCAGCGCCGGGTCGTCGATTTCGTGCACGGTCGCCAGCGCGCGGGCGGTGTGCCAGCGTGCGACCAGATACAGCAGCCCCACGGCGATCAGCAGCGCGACGATGAACAGCCCGAGGCGCGTGAGCCAGCGGTGGCGGCGCGACGGCGCGGCGACAGGAATGGACATGGTGTTTTCCCCCGGAAGTGGCAGGAAATACGTCGGACGGGGACGGACCCGGCCGCGTCAGCCGCGGGCGCGCGCGTAGGCGTCCACCGATACGGTGCTCCACGCCCGCATCCGCGCCCGGAACGCCCGCATCGAATCGAGCGTGCGGCGCGCGAGCGGATCGGACGCGGCGAGCTGGTCGAGCACCTCGTCCGACGCCTTGCGCAACGCCGCCAGCACGTCGTCGGGCAACTGCCGCAGGTCGGCGCCGTGCTCGCGCACGAGCGCATCGAGCGCCTGCGTGTTGCGCGCGGTGTATTCGGCCAGCAGCGCGGCACCGGCGGCGCGGCAGCAGCTTTCGACGATCGCCTGCAGATCGGCCGGCAGCGCATCCCACGCCGCGGCGTTGACGACGGCTTCCACCACCGGGCCGGGCTCCTGCCAGCCGGGCGTGTAGCCGTGCTTCGCGGCCCGATGCAGCCCGAACGCGAGATCGTTGTAGGGCCCCATCCATTCGGCCGCGTCCAGCGTACCGTCCTGCAGGGCCTCGAACATCGCGTCGCCGGGCACGTTGACGGGAGCCGCGCCGATGCGCGCCATGACTTCGCCGCCGAGCCCGGGCATCCGGATCTTCAGGCCCTGCAGCGACGCGAGCGAGTCGACCGGTTCGCGGAACCAGCCGGCCATCTGCATGCCGGTGTTGCCGGCGGCGAACGGGCGCAGACCGTGCGGCGCATAGGCCTCGCGCCACAGCGCCAGACCGTCGGCCTCGTGCAGCCACGCGTCCATTTCGGTCGCGGTGAGCCCGAACGGCACCGTGCAGAACAGCGGCGCCGCAGGCACGCGCGACTGCCAGTAGTACGCGGCCGAATGGCCCATCTCGGCGGTGCCGCGCGCGACCGCGTCGAACACCTCGAACGCCGGCACCAGTTCGCCGGCGCCGTGCGCCTTCACCGTCAGCCGGCCGCCGCTGGCGTCGGTGATCATCGCCGCGAGCCGTTCGGCGCCGGTGCCCAGGCCCGGGAAATTGGTCGGCCACGAGGTCACCATCTTCCAGTGGTGCCGCTCGTCGGACGCGCCGCGCGCGTCGTCCCGCGCACAGGCGGCGAGGCCGGTGGCCATCACCGCCACGCCGGCACCGCGCAGCCATTCGCGTCGCTTCATTCGTGTTCCGCCCGGTATCCGCCGCTCGTCGCACCACCGGTGCGCGTGACCTAGTATGGAGGCCTTCTCGCGAATCGGGGGAGCCGCCGTGCGCGAATCGGATCGGGACCGCCAGGCATGGTTCGGCGGGCGTGCGCGCCTGGTCGCGCTGGCGGCGCGCACGGATGCACGGGGCACGTTGCAGCCGCTCGACTTCGACGCGCTGCCGTTCGCGCCGCGGCGCCTGTTCTTCGTGCACGACGTGCCGGCCGGCGCCGTCCGCGGGGAGCATGCGCACCGGACGGCGCGACAGCTTCTGTTCCGGCTGGCCGGAACGATCGACGTCGAGCTCCGCACCGCCGGTGACGGTGCGCGGGTGGTGCTCGACCGCTCCGACCGCGGGCTGCTGCTCGAACCGGGCGTCTGGGCGGCGCAGACCTACCGCGGCGCCGATGCGGGCCTGCTCGTGCTGGCCGACGAGCCCTTCGACCCGGCGTCCTACGTGGCGCACCCCTTCGATTGAACGGCGCGCCGGATGTGACGCTGTGCATCCCGGCGTGGCAGGCCGCGACGTTCATCGAGCGCACGCTGCGCTGCGCGCGCGCGCAGTCGTATCCCGCGATCCGGATCGCGGTGTCGGTCGATCGGGGCGACGACGACACCGAGGCGATCTGCCGGCGCCATGCGGCGGAAGATCCGCGCATCGACGTCGTCGCGCAGCCCGTGCGGCTCGGCTGGGCGGACAACTGCAACGCGCTTCTGGACGGCGTGCAGACCCCGCTGTTCTGCCTGTATTTCCACGACGACGTGCTGCATCCGGGCTATATCGACACGCTGCGGTCGGCGCTGCTCGCGGCCCCCGGTGCGATCGCCGCCTATTGCGACATCGGCACCTTCGGCGATGCCGACCGGCCGGTCGCCGGCCGGCCTTACGACGGCCCGGCCGCGGCGCGCGTGCTGCAGGTGATGGGCCCGCACCGCGGCGCGCCGCTGCGCGCGCTGACCCGGCGCCGCGCGCTCGACGACGGCCTGCGCTTCCCGCGCATCGACGGCGACGGCTTCTGGCGCTGGTTCCCGTACCTCGTCGACCTCGTGGCCGCCGGGCCTCTGGTCCACGTGCCCGACGCGCTCTACGAACGATGGGTCCGTGCCGACGGGATGACCGGTCGCTGGAACCGGCAGACGCGCGACGCGCTCGTCCGCGGCGCGCGCGCCAGCCTGCGGCTGTGCCTGGACCGGATCCGGTCCGTCGCCGCGGACCCGGGCGAGCGCGCATTGCTGGAGTACGGCCTGTACCTGTTCGCGATGCCGCTCGTGCGGCACGTCGAACTCGAGCAGCCCGGGTTGCCGCTGCTCGACCCGGGCGAGCTGGCGCCGGAGTTCGCGCGCATCGCGATACCGGCGGCGATCGACGCGCAGCCGCCGGAGGTGCGCGCTTCGTTCGTGACCGCCGCGGCGGCGCTCGCGGCACTCGACGAACGCGTCCGCGGCCGCGGCGTCGCTTCGTGAGCGCGGCCCGGCGGCGGCGCGTCGCCGTGCTCGGTGGCGGGATCATGGGCGCGTCGACGGCGCTGCTGTTGGCCCGCCGTGGCGCGGACGTGACGCTGTTCGAAGCGGCGCCGGCACCGATGACGGGCGCCAGCCGGTGGAACGAGGGCAAGATCCACCTGGGCCACCTGTACGCGGCGGATCCGTCGCTGGCCACCGCGCGCCGGGTGCTCGCCGGCGGGCTGGCGTTCCCCCGACTGCTGCGGATGCTGATCGACACGCCGCTGGACGACGCCGTGACGCCGGCCGACGACGTCTACGCGGTGCACCGCGACTCGATCGTCGCGGCGGACGCGGCCGCCGCCTACCTCGATGCCGTGACGGCGCTCGCGCGGCAGCATCCCGAGGCGCGCGCGTACTTCACCGACCTGCGCCATGCCGCGGTGCGGCGGCTGTCCCCGGCGGAGCTCGCGCGCGACCACGACCCGTCGCGCGTGGTCGCCGCGTTCGCGGTCCCCGAACGCTCGATCGACACGCGCCGGGTCGCCGACCGGATCGTCGGCGCGCTGCACGCGCAGTCCGGCCTCGCGCTGAGGCTCGGCACCCGGGTCGATGCGGTGGGGCGTGACACCGACGCCGGGCGCCTGCACGTGTCCACCTCCGCCGGGCGCGAGGGCCCGTTCGATCTCGTCGTCAACGCGCTGTGGCAGGGACGGCTGGCGATCGACGCGACGCTGGGCCTCGCCGTGCCGTCCGAACGCAGCCATCGCTATCGCCTGTCGGTGTTCGCGCGCGCCGACGGCCCGGTGGAGCTGCCGTCCACGGTGGTCGCGACCGGCCCGTTCGGTGACGTGAAGCACTACGGCGGCGGGCGGCTGTACCTGTCG
>CAMPHE010000143.1 GCA_946885815.1 uncultured Arenimonas sp. | reverse complement strand
GGCGGTGCCGGCTGTGTTGACGGCGACCGGGCCGCCCCAGACCGGGACCGACGGCCAGCACGGTCGCGCGCGCCAGCAGCTGCTCCAGATCGGCCGCCGACTCGACCGCATGCGTCATCGCTTCGGGCCGCGCGGCGACCAGCGCGGCGACACCCTCGCTGCGCGTCGCGACGCTCGCCAGCCCCACGCCGGTGCGCAGCGCCCCTTCCGCGCACAGGCGCACGGCGCCGCCCATGCCGGCTTCGCCGCCGATGCACAGCACGTGGCCGTGCTCGCCCTTGTGCGCGTCGGCGCGGCGGGGTGCGAGCCAGCGGCGGAGATCGCCGGGCCGCGCGAGCCACGCCGCCGGCTGCACGTCGGCGAACACCGCCGCGGGCAGGCCGAGCCGGTCGACGCGCACGTCGCCGTCGAAATCGCGCGCCATGCCGGTGTACAGCCCGCGCTTGCCGGCGACGAAACTGAGCGTCACCGCCGCGCGCACGGCGGCGCCGGAGGCGTGCCCGGTATCGGCGTCGAGCCCCGACGGCACGTCCAGCGACAGCACCGGCAGGCGACTGGCATTGATGCGTTCGATGACCGCCTGGGCTTCCTCCGACGGCGGCCGTGTCAGGCCGGTGCCGTAAAGCGCGTCCACCCAGACGTCCGCGGCGGGCAGCATGCCGTCGAACCCGGACACGCTGCCGCCCGCGGCCCGCCACGCGGCCAGCGCGTGCCGGGATTCCGGCGTGCGCGGCGACGCCCCGTGCGGGCAGACCACCCGCACCGTGCAGCCGGCCTGCTTCGCCCGCAGCGCGACGATGTAGCCGTCGCCGCCGTTGTTCCCCGGCCCGCAGGCGATGCCGATTTCGCGCGCATCCGGCCAGCGCTCCCGCAGCAGCGCCCACGCGGCGTCGCCGGCGCGCTGCATCAGCGTGGCGGCACTGACACCGTGCGATGCGATCGCATGCTGGTCCATCGCGCGCACCTGCGCGGAGCGGTACAGCGGCAGGCGTTCTCTCATGGGCCGGATTCTATACTTGCGCCGATGGCCGACTTCGCCGCACTCGCCGCGCGCATCAGGACCTGGGGCCACGAACTCGGCTTCCAGCGGATCGGCGTGGCCGGCATCCAGCTGCGCGAGGACGAGACGCGCCTGCGCGACTGGCTCGCCGAAGGCCGCCACGGCACGATGGATTACATGGCGCGGCACGGATCGAAGCGCTCGCGGCCGGACGAGCTGGTTCCCGGCACGCTGCGCGTCGTGTCGGCGCGGATGGACTACGGCACCGGCGACGACGCCGACGCGTGGCGCACGCTCGCCGACGGCGAGCGCGCGTATGTCGCCCGCTATGCCCTCGGCCGCGATTACCACAAGGTGCTGCGCGGCCGCCTGCAGAAACTCGCCGATCGCATCGCCGCCGACGCCGGCCCGTTCGGCTATCGCGTGTTCACCGATTCGGCGCCGGTGCTGGAGCGCGCGCTCGCACGCGACGCCGGCCTGGGCTGGATCGGCAAGCACACGTGCCTGATCGACCGCGACGCCGGCAGCTGGTTCTTCCTCGGCGAGATCTACACCGACCTGCCGTTGCCGGTCGACGCGCCTGCCTCCGCGCACTGCGGCACGTGCACGCGCTGCATCGACGCCTGCCCGACCGGCGCGATCGTCGCGCCCTATCAGGTCGATGCGCGGCGCTGCATCAGCTACCTGACGATCGAACTCAGGGAATCGATCCCGGAAGCGCTGCGGCCGCTGATCGGCAACCGCGTGTTCGGATGCGACGACTGCCAGCTGGCGTGCCCGTGGAACAAGTTCGCCGTGCGCCACGACCAGGGCGATTTCGCCGTGCGCAACGACCTCGACCGGGCGTCGCTGGTCGAGCTGTTCGCGTGGGACGAAGCGCAGTTCCTGCAGCGGACCGAGGGCTCGGCGATCCGCCGTACCGGCTACGCCGGCTGGCTGCGCAATCTCGCCGTCGCGCTCGGCAACGCGCCGACGACGCCGGCGGTGCTGGCCGCGCTGGCCGCGCGGCGCGAGCACCCGGATGCGATGGTGCGCGAGCACGTCGCCTGGGCGTTGGCACAGCATCCGAAGCCGGGCTGAAGCGGATAGGGGATATCCGCCTTTACGCCGCGGAGGATTTTCGCCGGATCACCGACAGCAGCTCGCGCGTCACCGGATCCTCCGGCGCCGCCCCCTCGCCGCGCACCGCGGGCAGCAGCTCGCCGGCGAGGCGCTTGCCCAGTTCCACGCCCCACTGGTCGAACGCGTTGATGCCCCAGAGCACGGACTGCACGTAGACGCTGTGTTCGTAGAGCGCCAGCAGCGCGCCGAGCGCATTGGGCGTGAGTTCGTCGAGCAGCATCAGTGTCGACGGGCGCCCGCCCGGGTAACTGCGGTGCGGGTCGTCGTCGCGGTGGCCGTCCGCGAGGGCCTGCGCCTGCGCGAGCAGATTCGCCAGCAGCGCGTCGTGGTTGTCGTCGAACGCGTGCGCCGCCTTCGCCACGCCGATGAAATCGACCGGCACGAGGTCGGTGCCCTGGTGCAGCGCCTGGAAGAAACTGTGCTGCGAACTGGTGCCGGCACCGCCCCAGACGATCGGAACCGTCGGCGTCGAGACCGGCGTGCCGTCGACACGCACCGACTTGCCGAGGCTCTCCATCATCAGCTGCTGCAGGAACGCGGGGAGCAGCGCCAGCCGCTCGTCGTACGGCAGCACCGCCTGGGACGGCGCCGCCATCGCCACGCGGTTCCACACCGCGTGCAGCGCGTGACGCACGACGAGGTTCGACGCCAGCGGCGTCGCGCGCGCGTGCGCGTCGAGCCCGGCCGCGCCGGCCAGCAGTCGATCGAAGCCGCGCGGGCCGATCGCCAGCTGCACCGCGAAGCCCACCGCCGACCACAGCGAGAAGCGGCCGCCGACCCAGTCCCACATCGGCAGCACGCGCTCGGGGGCCACCCCGAACGCCTCGGCCTTGGCGACGTTCGCGCTGACGGCGTGGACGCGTTCGCCGCCGCCGAGCCAGTCGCGCAGGATCGTGCCGTTGAGCAGCGTCTCCTGCGTGCCGAAGCTCTTGGACACGAGCACCGCCGCGGTGCGCGCCGGATCGAGCGTGCGCAGCAGGTGCTGCGCCGCGCTGCCGTCGACGTTGCCGAGGAAGTGGATGCGGAAGCGCCCGTCGTGGAAATCACGCAGCGCGTCGACCGCGAGCCGCGGCCCGAGGTCGGAGCCGCCGATGCCGACGCTGACGATGTCGGTGACGTCGCTGGCGGCCAGCGCCGCGTGCAGCGTCTCCATCCGCGCGCGCGCGTCGCGGGCCTGCGCCTGCGCCGAGCGCGCCACGTCGCTGCCGCCGGCGTCGCCGCGCAGGGCCGCATGCAGCGCCGGCCGGTGTTCGGACACGTTCACCTCGGCGCCGTCGAACAGCGCGTCGAGCGCCGCCGGCACGCCGGCCGCTTCGGCCATTTCGAGCAGCGCGGCCAAGGCGGCGTCGTCGACGTGCTGGCGGGCGAAGTTCGCGTACAGCGGGCCCACGCGCAGCGCATGGCCGGTGGCCCGGCCGTCGGCCCGCGCGAGATCGCGCAGGGGGATGTCGCGCAGGCGTCCGGCGTGGCGACGCAGCACCTGCCAGTGCGGATCGAGGTTCATCGGGCGTCCTCGGCGTCGAACTCGAGATTGTCGATCAGCCGCGTGCGGCCGAGTCGCGCCGCGACGAGTGCGACCAGGTCGTCCTCGTTCGGCGCGCGCGCGCGCGTCAGGTCGGCGCGACGGATTTCCGCGTAGTCGACGTCGAAGCCCGCCGCCTCCAGTCGCGTGCGGGCGTCGTCCTCGATGCCGGGCAGAGGCAGTCCCTGCTTCGCGGCGTCGCGCATGGCGCGCAGCACCTCGAAGATGCGCGTCGCGGTCCCGCGCTCGTCGCCCTGCAGATACTGGTTTCGCGAGCTCATCGCCAGGCCGTCGGGCTCGCGCAGCGTCGGCGCCGGCACGATCTCGACCGGGAAACTCATCTCGCGCGTCATGTATCGGATCACCTGCAGCTGCTGGTAATCCTTGCGCCCGAACACGGCCAGGTCGGGCTGCACCATGTTGAACAGCCGCGCGACCACCTGCGCGACGCCGTTGAAATGGCCGGGCCGGTGCGCGCCATCGAGGATGTCGGTGATGCCGGGCACGTGCATCTGCACGCAGCCCATCGTGCCGAACGGGTACATCTGCTCGACCGACGGCATGAACAGCGCGTCGCTGCCACGCTTCGCCAGCCCGTCGATGTCGGCGTCGGGCGTGCGCGGGTAGCGCGCGTAGTCCTCGTTCGGGCCGAACTGCGTCGGGTTCACGAAGATGCTCACGACCACGCGATCGGCATGACGCCGGGCCAGATCCACGAGCGCGTGGTGCCCGGCGTGCAGGTTCCCCATCGTCGGGACGAAGCCGATGCTGGCGCCGCCGCGACGCCACGCCCGCACCTGCGCCCGCATCGCCGCCAGCGTCGAATGCACCTGCATCAGTCGTAGCCGTGTTCGGGCGCGGGGAACGAGCCGTCGCGCACCGCCGCCGCGTAAGCGGCGAAGGCACCGGCGACGGAACCGCCGTCGGCGAGGAAATCCTTCACGAAGCGCGGGCGGCGATGGCCGCTGTTCAACCCCAGCAGGTCGTGCATCACGAGGATCTGGCCGTCGCACGCCGGCCCCGCGCCGATGCCGATCGTCGGCACCGGCACCGCGCCCGTGATCCGCGCCGCGAGCGGCGACGGCACGCATTCGAGCACGAGCGCGTCGGCGCCGGCGTCGGCGACCGCGCGCGCGTCGTCGAGCAGTCGCGCCGCGGCGGCGGACTCGCGGCCCTGCACGCGATAGCCCCCGAGGCGCAGCACCGATTGGGGGGTCAGCCCGAGATGCGCGCACACCGGGATTTCGCGCTCGGCGAGGTAACGGATCACGTCGAGCTTGTGGCCCGCGCCTTCGAGCTTGACCATCGCCGCGCCCGCCTGCAGGCAGCGCGTCGCGGCGTCGAGCGCGCGCTGCGGCGTCGCGTCGGACTGGAACGGCAGGTCCGCGACCGGCAACGCGTGCGACAGCCCGCGCGCGACGCACGCCGTGTGATAGACGATGTCGTCGACCGTGACGGGCAGCGTGCTCGCATGTCCCTGGCACACCATGCCCAGCGAATCGCCGATCAGCACGAAGTCGACATCGCCGTCCATCGCGCGCGCGAAACCGGCGTCGTACGCGGTGAGCGCGACGATCTTCGCTTCGCCCTTCATGCGCCGCAGCGCCGGCACGGTGATGCGCGGGCGCGGCGTGGCTTTCGGATCGTTCGCGTACATCGACGGCCCCGGGAGAGGTGGACGCCTAAGGTCTGT
>CAMPHE010000142.1 GCA_946885815.1 uncultured Arenimonas sp. | reverse complement strand
GTGCGCTCGTCGATCACCGCCGTCACCAGGGCGCCGACGAAGAACACGAGCGCGGCGTAGTACATCCACACCAGCATCAGCACGAGCGCGCCGAACGCGCCGTACGCGCTTTCCGGCGCCGCGTGCGCGACGTAGGCGCCGATCGCCCAGCGGCCGAGCACGAACAGCGACGCCGTGATCCCGCCGCCGAGCAGCGCCTGCCGCCAGTGCACGCGACGGTCGGGAAGATAGTGGTAGAGCAGGGCGAACGCGACGGCGTACAGCAGCAGCGACACCAGGTTCCCGACGATCGGCACCAGCGGCGGCAGCCACGAGAACGCGACCTGCACGGCGGTCGCCAGCAGTGTCGACACCAGCAGCAGGAATCCCAGCGCGAATACCACGCCGAACGAGAAGACGCGCTTGCGCAGCCACGCCAGTACCCCGCCGGCGAGGTTGCCGCTGCCGGTCGCGAACACGAGGTTCAGCGTGGCCTGCAGGTGCGCGAACACGATCGTCGCGGCGACGAACAGCACGAGCGTGTTCCACAGGCCGGACGCGGTGCGCAGGTCGGGGCGCTCGCTGCCGTGCTCGATCACGGTGGCCGCGACTTCGCGCGCCCCGTTGCCGGCGAGGGCGGCGAGCTGGTCGAGCAGCGCGTCCTGCGCCATCGGGCCGAGCCAGCCCGTCAGCCACAGCATCAGCAGCACCAGCGGCGCCAGCGAGATCAGCGCGTAGAGCGACAGCGCCGCGGCCTGCGCCATCACGTCGATCTCGATGAAGCGCTTCACCACGGCGTAGGCCAGCGAACTCGAGATGCGTTCCGCCCAGCGCTGCAGCCACGGATGCTTGCGGGCGCCCGGCGTGTCGGCGACCGGGCCGGTATGCGCCGCCTCCACCGCCACGCGCCGGCGCCCGGCGGACGGCTTGCCCTGTTTCGCCGCCGGCTTGGCGGCTTTCGCGGCAGGTTTTCGCTCGGTCATGGGGGGATGGTGCGACACGGTACCGTGCGCCCGGAATGAAGCCGCGCCGCGATGGCGCCGCCGGCCGGGAGCCGCGACACTGCCGGCACGGAGGTGACCGATGGACGAACCGACCCGCTCGCCGCGCGAGGCGCGACCCCTGCTCGAACGTGCGCTCGCGCTGGCCCTCGACTACACCGGGGCCGCGCCGGACCGCGCGGTGGCCGCGCCGCTGGATCGCGACGCGCTGCGCGCACGCTTCGCGACGCTACTGCCGCGTGCGGGCGAGCCGGCGGCGGCGGTGCTCGAACGGCTCGGGCGCGACGGCGCCGACGGCACGGTGTGCTCGACCTCGCCGCGCTATTTCGGATTCGTGATCGGCGGCAGCCTGCCGGTGGCGCTCGCCGCCGACTGGCTGGTGTCGACGTGGGACCAGAATTCGGGCCTGTACGCGGCGGCGCCGATCGCGTCGGTGCTGGAGGAGATCGCCGCCGGCTGGGTGCTCGATCTGCTCGACCTGCCGCGGGACGCGTCGGTCGGTTTCGTCACCGGCTGCCAGATGGCGCATGTGACCTGTCTGGCCGCCGCCAGGCATGCGGTGCTGCGGCGCGTCGGCCACGACGTCGAGGCCGACGGTCTCGCCGGCGCGCCAGCGGTGCACATCGTCGCGTCGGAAGAAGCGCATGTGACCATCGACGTCGCGCTGCGCTACCTCGGCTTCGGCACGCGTGCCGTGCACCGCGTCGCCGCCGACGCGCAGGGACGGATGCGCGCCGACGCGCTGGCCGCGCGGCTGTCGACGCTCGCCGGGCCGGTGATCGTCTGCGCGCAGGCGGGCAACGTGAATACCGGCAGTTTCGATCCGATGCCGGCGATCGCCGACGCGTGCGCGACGCACGGCGCGTGGTTGCACGTCGACGGCGCGTTCGGCCTGTGGGCGCGGGCGGCCGGCGACGTGAGCGCGCTGGCCGAGGGCGTGGAGCGCGCCGATTCGTGGGCCACCGACGCGCACAAATGGCTCAACGTGCCGTACGACTGCGGCATCGCGATCGTGCGCGATCGTGACGCGCACCGCGACGCGATGACGTCGAAGGCGGCCTATCTGGTGCAGGGCGCCGGCTACGACGCGGTCGACTGGACGCCGGAGTTCAGCCGGCGCGCGCGCGGCATCCCGGTGTATGCGGCCCTGCGCCATCTCGGCGCCGACGGCGTCCGGGCGCTGGTCGACCGCTGCTGTGCGCTGGCCCGGCGCTTCGCGTCCCGGCTCGACGGCCAGCCGGGCGTCGCGGTGCTCGCCGACGTCGTGCTGAACCAGGTGCTGGTGCGCTTCGCCGACGACGACGCGACCACCCGCGAGGTCATTGCCGGCGTGCAGGCCGACGGCACCTGCTGGCTCGGCGGCACCGTGTGGCAGGGGCGGGCGGCGATGCGCATCTCGGTGTCGAACTGGGCCACCGGCGAGGCCGACGTCGACCGCAGCGCCGCGGCGATCCTGCGGGTATTCGCCGAGGTCCGTTGAAAGGATTCTCGACGCGGATCGCGCGGATCGACGCGGATGGCGCGCGCACCTACCGCGCGACCGCCCACGCCAGCAGGGCCGCGATGGCGATCACGGCGCCGGCGACCTTCGCGAAGCGCTGGCTGCGTCGCCCGGTGACGACCTGGAACACGCCGTAGCTGAAGGCCGCCGCGCCGAAGGTCGTCACCGCCGCGAACAGCGCGAGGATCAGCCGCGCCTGGCCCGGCGACCCGTTGAACCGCACGCTGCCGGTGCCTCCTGCCGCCGACGTCAGCGCCGGCCACAGCAGCCACGTCAGGAATCCGACGCCGCCGGCGAGCAGCGCCCCGAGCACCACCAGCACGCCGCCCAGCCGGCGCGCCCAGCGCTTCGACTGCATCGACGCGCCGCAGCGCGGGCACGCGGTGACCAGCTTGTGGGTGACGTGCCCGCACGACCAGCAGCGGGTCTCGTCTTCCGGGTCGGTGCCGTCGCCGGGGCCGTGCATGAAACTCGGGCGCTGCGGCGTTTCGCGCGCGAAATGCGCGGTGACGGCGCGCGCCGCCGCGAGGCTGCCGTCGGCGACCGGAAAACGCAGCGAGGTCCGCGTCGATGCGTGGCCGGCGCGGGTGGCGTGGTGCAGCAGTTCCAGCGCGACGAACGAGTTGCGCAAGCGGCTGTCGTCGAGGAGCGCCGACAGCACTTCCGGATTGCCGTGCTCGGGGATCACGTGCAGCGAATCGCCGACCAGCACCGCGCCCCGGCCGACGATCACCTCGACGCCCGCCGTGGGCACCTTCGCGGGGATCGCCAGTTCGTTGGGCACGAAGCCGGCGTCGCGCCATTCGCGCTCCTGCTGCACGAACGCCTGCCAGGTGTCGGGGTCGACCCGCCATTTCGCCAGCACGTCCTCGCCGCGACGCAGCTTCGCGTACTGGCGCAGCTGGCCGTGCAGGGTGGCACCGAAGATGCCCCCGACCAGCAGCGCGAAGAACCCGAAGGTCAGCAGGCCGACGACGAGGTCACGCGCGAACCATGCCTCGCCGCCGAGCCCACCCACCGCCATCGCGGCCACGCCCGCGATCGCCACGGCGTACCAGAAGCCGCGCCAGAACCGGGTTCGAGGCACCGGCGTCTCCTCAGGTGTAAGGATCGATGCCGGCCGCGGTGCGCCGGCGCAGCTCGAGCAGCATCTGGCGTTCGGTCAGGCCGGCCGCCCAGCCCGGCCGCAACTGGAAATGCGGCTGGTCGACGACCGTGCGCCAGTCGCCGCCCCATTCGAGCCCGAGTTCGATGCCGAGCGCGCCGACGGCCTTGTACATCGCCGAATTCGGCAGGTACTGGCGGCCACGGAACACGCCGATGTCGAACGCGATGCCGAAACAGTGGTTCGACCAGCCACCGCGGGCATTCGTCACTTTCGCGCCGGGCGCCGTGCGGCCGCGCGCGTACAGCGCGTCCTGCTCTGCCCAGGTGCGCCGGCCGGAGATCACCTCGATCGTGATCCCCTGCGACGCCGCCGCGTGGTAGAGCGCGCGGGCGTAGGGCTGCACCGGCGGCACCAGCGTGGCGATCACGGCCTCGCTGCGGTGGCTGGTGCGATCGCCCGGCTCGGTGAGCGCGGTCGCGCGCGGGGCCGGCGGCGGCATCAGCCGGCGGTGGATCGCTTCCCAGGTCTGCGGTCCGGCGCGGCCGTCGACCGCCACGCCGAGCGCCTGCTGCACTTCGCGGATCATCGTGTCCAGACGCATGCGGCGGCCTCAGTCGCGGCGCACGAGTTCGACGCGGCGGTTCTTCGCGCGCGCGGCGTCGTCGGTTTCCTCGACCAGCGGGCGGTCGGCCCCGAAACCGGCGGCGGACAGGCGCGTCGCGTCGATGCCGCGCGCGACGAGTGCCGCGACCACGGCCTCGGCGCGTTCGCGCGACAGTTCCCGATTGCGCTCGGCGCGGCCGGTGGCGTCGGTGTGGCCTTCGATCGACAGCGCCAGCGCCGGGTCGGCGCGCAGCAGCGCGTCGATCTGCTCGATCACGGCGGCGGCGTCCGGCCGCAGCGTCGCCTTGTCGACGTCGAAATTCACCTGCAGCGCGACGCGACCCTCGGCGTCGATGCGCTTCTTCATTTCGGCCGCGTCGAGGAATCCCAGTTTCGACGCCATGCCCTGGCGCTCCAGCACCACGACCTCGCCGTGCAGCGGGATCGCGCCGGTGCTCACCTGCACCCACCATTCCTTGCCGCCCTGCCGGATCAGGTAGGTGTGGTTCTCGCAGCCGTACGACGCGCAGGTGCCGTGATAGCGGCGGTCGACCGCGGCCCGGCCGCCGAACGCGTCGTTCACCTCGTTGGTGTACTGCGTGCGGCTCACCTCCTGCCCGCCGAGCGCGGCGATCGCGTCGGCGTAGAGGCGATGGAACTCGATGTCGGAATACTGCCGCTGGTCGGGGTTCTCCAGCTGGAAGCGGTCTCGCGCGACCTTGCCTTCGAGCACGATGACGCCGTCGCCGGCGATCATGTGCTCGCGATCGAACGGGCTGGCCGCCTCGCGTTCGCCGATCACGCTCACCAGACCTTCGGGCACCTCGAAAAACGGGAACGGCGGCAGGGTCGCGGTGCTTTCGGGCACCGACGACGCATCGAACGCGGCGGGGCCGGCGGCCTGCGCCCGCGCGGCAGGGGAGAGCAGCGCGGTAGCGATGAGTGCGGCGGCGAACAGCGGGAAGGGGCGCATCGACAGTCTCCTCGGGGGCGGGCGGCGTGAAGGCCGCGTCGATGCTACCTCAGGCGGCGAGACGCTTGCCTTCGGGGCCCCCGGGCCCCACGTTCGGAGCACGAACACGGCGGGAACAGGGCGATGGCTACCGGGTGGGCCGGCGACGGCGCGGTGCAGGACCAGATCGACGCGACGGTGAAGGACGCGATCCAGC
>CAMPHE010000141.1 GCA_946885815.1 uncultured Arenimonas sp. | reverse complement strand
CGTGGTGAAGAGCCCGGTGTTCCTGCTGCTGATGGCGTACGCGGCGGTGCTGACGGTGTCGGTGCTGTTCGGCATGCGCGATCCCGACGGCCGGCCGAGCTGGCCGCTCGCGGCGTTCGTGATCCCGCACCTGGAGGACATCTTCATCATCCTGCCGCTCGCGATCGTGGTGATCTACGCGGGCGAGCTGGTCTGGCGCGAGCGCGAGCACCGCACGCACGAGATCCTCGACGCGGCGCCGCATCCGAACTGGGCGTACGTCGTGCCGAAAACCGCGGCGATCGCCGTCGTGCTGGCCTCGATGTTCGCCGCGAGCGCGGTCGTGGCCGTGGTGCTGCAGGCCTCGTTCGGAAACGAGCGCCTCGAGCCCGGCGCGTTCGCGCTCTGGTACGTGCTGCCGATGACCTGGGACGCGATGCTCGCGGCGGCGCTGGCGGTGTTCGTGCAGACGCTGGTGCCGCACAAGTTCGCCGGCTGGGGCGTGCTCGTGCTCTACGTCGCCGCGAAGTTCACCGGCCACATGCCGGAACACCATCTGCTCGACTACGCCGGCCGGCCGCCGGTGTTCTACAGCGACATGGACGGCGTCACCTCGTTCTGGCAGGGCGCGTGGGCGTTCCGCCTGTACTGGGGGGCATGCGCGGTGCTGCTGCTGGTGGCGGCGAGCCTGCTGTGGCGGCGCGGGGTCGAAGCCCCGCTCGCCACCCGGCTCCGTATCGCCGGACGTCGCTTCGGCGGCGCGTCGCGCGTGACCGCCGCGATCGCCGCGTCCGCGTTCATCGGCCTCGGCGGGTTCGTCTACTGGAACACCAACGTCGTGAACCGGTTCGAGACCTTCGACGCGGCCGACGCCTGGCTTGCCGAGCACGAGAGGCGCTTCCTGAAGCACGCCGCGGTGCCGCAGCCTGCGGTGACGCATGTGCGACTCGACGTGGCGCTGTATCCGCAGGCGCGTCGCGCCACCGTCGACGGCGTGTACACGTTGACGCATCTCGGCGGCGCACCGATCGACGAGGTGCACGTGCTGCTGCACGACCGGTCGCTGCGGCTGCTCGCCGCCGACATCGAGGGCGGGTCGCTCGCGTCGGAGGACGCGGCGTTCGGGTACCGGATCTACCGGCTCGCCCGGCCGATGGCGCCCGGCGACACGCGGACGATGTCGTTCCGCACGGAGCGTCACCATCGCGGCTTTCCCAACGGCGCGCCGAACACGCGCCTCGCCGGCAACGGCACGTTCCTGAGCGACGGCGAGCTGCTGCCGGGGATCGGCATGGATGCGATGCCCGCGCTCGTGGACACCGCCGCCCGCGCGAACCACGGCCTGCCGCCGCATCCGGGCCTGCCGAAGCTGGAAGACCGCGGCGCCGTCGCGACGGCGAACGGTGGCGGGTCATGGACCACCGCCGACATCACGCTGTCGACGAGCGCCGACCAGGTGCCGGTCGCCCCCGGGCGCAAGGTGTCCGACGTCGTCGCCGACGGCCGCCGGACCGCGCGCTTCGTGACGCGGACACCGATCCGCAGCGGTTTCGCCGTGCAGTCGGCGCGCTACGCGGAGACGCACCGGCGCGCCGGCGACGTGGACCTGGCGGTGTACCACCACCCCGGCCACGCCTGGAACGTCGAACACATGCTCGACAGCCTCGAGGCGTCGCTGGCGTATTACGAGCGTGCCTTCGGTCCGTATCCGTTCGCGGACGCGCGCATCGTCGAGTTCCCGAGCTACGCGCACGACTACGCGCAGGCGTTCGCGAACACGATCCCGAGTTCCGAGACCGTCTCGTTCGTCTCCGACCAGCGGGCACCGGGCGCGATCGACTACGTCGGCGGCCTGGTCGCGCACGAATTCGCGCACCAGTACTGGGGCCAGCAGCTGACGCCGGCGGAATCCGAGGGCGCGATGCTGCTGGTCGAGTCGCTGGCGACCTATTCGGCACTGATGGTGATGCGGCAGGTGGAGGACGAGGCCGCGGTGCGGCGGCGCCTGCGGCAGCTGCTGGACGGCTACCTCGGCGGGCGCGCGTGGGAGCCGCTGGGCGAGGCGCCGCTGGCGCGCGTCGGCCACCAGCGCTACGTGATGTACAGCAAGGGCCCGCTGGCGCTGTACCTGTTGCAGGACCGGCTCGGCGAGGACGCGGTGAACCGCGCGCTGCGCACGCTGCTGCAGCGTCATCGCTTCCGCGGCGCGCCTTACGCCCGGTCGACGGACCTGATCGCGGCGTTGCGCGAAGAGGCGAAATCGCCGGCGGACCAGGCGCTGATCACCGACCTGTTCGAGAAGATCACGCTGTACGACCTGAAGGTGGACGCGCCGACCGCGACCCGGCGCGCCGACGGCCGGTGGGTGGTGACGGTGCCGGTCGAGGCGGGCAAGGCGTATGCCGACGGCGACGGCGCCGAATCGGAGGCGCCGCTGGACGACCGGATCACGATCGGCGTGTTCACCGCCGATCCGCGCGGCGCGGCCTTCGACACGACGCAGGTGCTGTCGGCATCGCGCCGGCGGGTGCGTTCGGGCCGTCAGGTGTTCGAGGTCGTCGTCGACGCCCGGCCCCTGTTCGCCGGCGTCGACCCGTACGCGCTGCATATCGACCGGAACGTCGCCGACAACGTCGCCGCGGTGACCGTGCCCGGGTCGTGAGCGCGCCCGGGCGACATCACACCGACAGCCCGGCGTCGCCCTCCAGCACGGTCTGCGTCATCCGCGGTGCCTCGCCCGGCGCCCAGAGCGCGACTTCATGCCGCACGCGATACCGCACGGGCCCGCCGTCCGCGCCCGGCGCGCGGGCGAGGGGCCGCGGGATGCACACGAAATCGGTGGCCAGCGTCGTCGCGTCGACGCGTACCGTCGCGTAGCCGTGCCCGCCCATGTCGACGAACGACAGATGCGGCGAGGTGTCGGGATCGGCCGCCGCGTGCGCGGCCGCGAGGTCGCCGCCGCGCGCGTATTCGAGCGCCGACCGCACGCCGTGGTTGAGCAGCAGGTTCATCGTCGGCGCCATCGTGCCGTCGGCGCGGTCGGCGATGAACAGCGGCCGCAGCGGATTGTCCTTGCGGCCGTGCTCCCACGCTTCCTGCATGCCCGGCGAGGTGATCGAACCGCCGACGAACGTGACGCCCACCGGCTCGAAGGCCGCCGGCGGCAGCGCCTTCGCGGCGAGCCCGGCCCAGAAGCTGTGGCGGTCGCCGGCGACGATCGCGAAGCCGGTCAGGCCCGCGTCGCGCACCGCATCGAAGATCTCCGCGCGTTCCACGTACGTGCCGCCCCAGTCGCCGCTCGCGAGGATCGCGTGCCCGTCGGTCCACTCGCCCATCGACGCCGGCATGTGCTGCGGGTCGATGCGCCAGTCGGGCGTGCCCAGCGAGGTGCCCCAGATCTTCCACGTCGCGGTCGCGCCGCGCAGTCGCTGCAGGAACCACGCTTTCTGCTTCGCGCCGAGCATCGTCTGCGCGGGTTCGGTCGCGCGGAAGTTGGGAATCGTGCGATCGCCGAAGGCGAGCGTCGCCGGCGGGCCGCCGTCGACGTCGCGGCCGCCGTCGATGTGCCGCGCCAGCGCCTCGGGGAAGAACGGGAACGACACGCCTTCGAACAGCGGGCCGAGCTCGTCGCGGTTCGAGGGATCGGGGCCGCGGAAACTGCGCTGGTCGGTGATCAGCAGGTCGATGTGCCGGCCCCAGCGCAGCGCGCGGTACGCGATCAGGCTCTCGATCGCGGCGATGTTGTTCGGTTCGCGCCCGAGGCCGTCGTCGCCGAACTCGGTGACCGGGGTGTCGACCACGCTCGGCGCATCGAAGTAGTCGAGCGACCGCCCGGGCTGCGTCACCCGCGCCGGCTGGTATTCGAACCACGCCTGGTTGGCCGCCACCTTCAACGACTGCGCCGGCACCGGGCCTTCGCCGAACCCGGCGATCGACTGCCAGCCCTGCCACGAGAACTCGTGGTTGTCCCAGATGGGCACGAACGGAAAGCGCGCGCGGGCGTCCTGCAGGTCGGGATCGCGCAGATAGGCGTGATAGAGCGCGCGGTAATCGGCCAGCGACACCGGCGCCATGAACCGGTTGCCGGCGACCGGCCGGCCCTGCGGGAATTTCACCGGGAAAGTGATGACGCGGTCGTAGCGCTTGCCGTTCACCACCTGCTCGGGGCTCTGCACGACCTCGTAGATGAAATCGCCGAGGTGCAGCACGAAGCCGAGCCGCTCGTCCGCCACCGCGCGCTCGTCCTCGAAGATCATCTTCCGGTACGCGTTCATCGCGCCCTCGGGCAGGCTCTGGCAGCTGACGAAGGCGAAGCGGGCGGGGCGCGGGTCGTCGGCCGCGGGCGCGGTCAGCGTGCGGCCGATGCGGCTGCCATGGCCGTCCTCGTCGACGAACCGGTACCAGTATTCGCCGGCCGGGCGCAGGTCGCCGACCAGCACCCGGCAGGTCCAGTCGGCCGCGGCCAGCACCGGCGCGGCGGTGGTGGCGATCACGCGCGTGAAACCGGGATCCTCCGCGACTTCGACGAGCAGCGTCGCGCGTTCGCGACCGTCGTCGTACGGGCGCCGCGTCCACAGCAGCACGCTGTTCGCATCGGGGTCGCCGGAAGCGACGCCCTGCGGGAACCGGTCGCGGCGCTCGCGCCATCCCGTCGTCGACGGGCGCACGGCCGCGCAGCCCCACGCGAGCGTCGCGCCCATCGCGGCGGCGAGTTGCAGGAACTGGCGACGGTCGAGGGTCGGCATGGCGGGCTCCGCGGGTCGGGACGTGCCGCGACGCTAGACCCCGGGGACCGGCCACGAGCGTGCCGGAAGCCACGTTCGCGGCGCCGTCGCCATCGGCGCTAGAATCGCCCCCCTTTCGTCCCGCCCCGCATGCGAATGACGCCACCCTGACCCGGTCCATCGGTCACCCGCCCCGCCGCGGGCGCGTCTCGTCGTGCCTCAGTCCTGTTCCGCCATCCGCGTCCGTCCCGGGCGCGTGGAGAATTTCCGATGTCCGTCTCCTACCCCCTGCGCGAGCAGTGGTTCGGCAATGTCCGCGGCGATCTGCTGTCCGGCGTGCTGGTCGCGCTGGCGCTGATTCCCGAAGCCATCGCCTTCTCGCTGATCGCCGGCGTCGACCCGAAGGTCGGCCTGTACGCGTCGTTCTGCATCGCGGTGATCACCGCGATCGCCGGCGGCCGGCCGGGCATGATCTCGGCCGCGACCGGCGCGATGGCGCTGCTGATGGTCGACCTGGTGAAGGACCACGGGCTGCAGTACCTGTTCGCCGCGACGATCCTGACCGGGGTGCTGCAGATCTTCGCCGGCGCGCTGCGGCTCAACACGCTGATGCGTTTCGTCTCGCGCTCGGTGGTCACCGGCTTCGTCAACGCGCTGGCGATCCTGATCT
>CAMPHE010000140.1 GCA_946885815.1 uncultured Arenimonas sp. | reverse complement strand
GCGCGATCATGTTGGCCTTGATCCCGCCTTCGACCCGGCCGATGTTGAAGCGCAGCCCGGTGAGCCCGCCGAAACGCAGCGCGTCGCAGCGCGCGACGAGATCGAGCGCGTCGGCACCCCAGCGCATCGCCGCGTGCAGCGCGCTGCCGTCGCGCGCGCCGCCGCCGCTCGCATGGCCGGCCACGCCGCGGAACGCCAGCCGCAACGAGGTGATGCCGCGATGCGCGAGCACCGCCTCGCCGCGGGTCGGCTCGGCGACGATCGCCTCGGTGAAACCGTGTTCCCCGGCGAGGAACGCAGCGACACCCCGCGGATCGTTCGCCTCCTCGTCGCTGGTGAACAGGAACGCGGCGTCGCCCGATGTCGCGTTCGCGGCCACGACCAGCGCCGCGGCGGCGCCCTTGATGTCGCACGCGCCGAGGCCCGTGGCCCGCGCCGCGTCGACGCGCAGGCGCAGCGGATCGGCGCTCCAGCCGGGCGACGACGGCACGGTGTCGAGATGCACGTTGAACACGCGCACCGGCCGGCCGCGCACGGCGAGCAGCGACCACGCACCGGCGCCGTGGTCGGTCAGCGTGCAGTCGAACCCGGGCAGCTGCGCGCGCAGGTAATCGAAGATGCCGGGCCCGATCGCGCGCGGCGGATTGCGCGTGTCGAACGCGACGAGCGCCTCGAGGTGACGAAGGACGTCGGCGATCATCGTGGGAGGGCCTTCAGGCCCGATCCCCGGGCCCGTTCACCTGCGCCCAGAGCGTGCTGCTCATGCCGTACAGGCGGATGAACCCCTCCGCTTCGGCCACGCCCCAGTCGGCGGACTGCGCATACGTCGCCCCGCTGGCCTGCAGCAGATGCGGCGAACGCAGCGCGACCGCATCCACCCGTCCACCGTGGGTTTCGAGCGCGACGTCGCCGCTCACGCACGCCTGGCTCGATTCGAGGAACGCCTCGAGGTCGCGCTTCAGCGGGTCGTTCCAGAAGCCTTCGTAGACGAGTTCGACCCAGCGTCGCGCGACGTCCGGCTTGAACCGGTTCTGGTGCTTGGTCAGCACGGCCTCCTCCAGCGCGCGATGCGCCGCGAGCAGCGCCGCGAGGCCGGGCGCTTCGTAGACGATGCGGCCTTTCAGCCCGATCGTCGTGTCGCCGGTGTACTGGCCGCGACCGACGCCGTAGGCGGCGAAGCGCCGGTTGAGCGTCGCCAGCAGCGCCGGGCCGGCCATCGGCTCGCCGTCGAGCGCCACGGCCTCGCCGCGTTCGAATCGCAGCGTCGCCTGCAGCGGCTGCACCGGCCACTCCGCACGCGGCGCGCACCAGCCGCGGGCGCCCTCGCCCGGCGCGTCCCAGCGGTCGATCTCGCCCCCGGACATCGTCAGGCCGAGCAGGTTCTCGTTGATCGTGTACGCCTTCTGCTTCGAGTTCACCGCGAACCCGCGCGCCTCGAGGAACGCCTGTTCGTACGCGCGCGTCTGCGCATGTTCCTTCTGGATCTCGCGGATCGGCGCGACGATGTTCCAGTCGCCGGCGGCCTTGACCGCGAGGTCGAAACGCACCTGGTCGTTGCCCATGCCGGTGCAGCCGTGCGCGATCGCGCGGGTGCCGAGCTCCGCCGCGCGCGCCAGCGCGGCGTCGACGATCAGATAGCGGTCCGACACCAGCAGCGGGTACTGGCCCTGGTAGCCCTCGCCGGCCATCACGAACGGCCGCACGAAATCGCGCCACAGCGCCGCGCCGCCGTCGACGGTGACATGGCTGGCCACGCCGAGTTCGGCCGCGCGCGCCTCGATCGCGGCGCGTTCGTCCGCGCCGACGCCGCCGGTGTCGGCGAACACGGTATGCACGGTCCAGCCGCGCTCGCGCAGCCACGGTACGCAGAAGCTGGTGTCGAGGCCGCCGGAAAAGGCCAGCACGATGTCGCGGGAGTCGGTCATGGGAGGGTACCGGGACAGGAAGGGATCAGGGGGCGAGCAACGCGGCCATCACGGCCTTCTGCACATGCAGCCGGTTCTCGGCTTCTTCGATCGCGATGCAGGCCGGCGAGTCCATCACGCCGTCGGTCGCCTTGACGCCGCGCCGCAGCGGCAGGCAATGGCTGAACACCGCGCCGTCGGTCAGCGCCATCTTCGCCTCGTCGACGATGAAGTGGCGATGCGCGTCGCGGATCGGTTTCTCGGCGTCCCAGCGGCCGAAATACGGCAGCGCGCCCCAGCTCTTCGCGTACACCACGTGCGCGCCGCGGTACGCGGCTTCGATGTCGTGGCTCACCTGCAGCGAGCCGCCGCTCGCCGCGACGTTGTCGCGCGCCCAGCCCATGTAGCGCTCGTCGAGCACGTAGTCGGGCGTCGGGCACAGCAGGGTGACGTCCATGCCGAGCCGCGTCGCGATCGTCAGCGCGGAATTGGCGACGGCGGTGTTCAGCGGCTTCGGGTGATACGTCCACGTGAGCACGTATTTCCGGCCGCGCAGGTCGGTCGTGCCGAAATGCTCCTGCAGCGCCAGCGCATGCGCGAGTTCCTGGCACGGATGGGTGATCGTCTCGAGGTTGATCACCGGGACCGTCGCGTAACGCGCGAACGCGCGCAGCACGCGATCCTCGCGGTCCGCCGCCCAGTCGACGAACTTCGGGAACGCACGCACCGCGATCAGGTCGACATAGCGCGACAGCACCCGCGCGACTTCGGCCACGTGCTCCTCGGCATCGCCATCCATCACCGTGCCGACGTCGAACTCGATCGGCCACGCGTCCTTGCCCGGCTGCAGCACCACCGCGTGCCCGCCGAGCTGGAACGCGCCCAGCTCGAAGCTGGTGCGGGTGCGCAGCGACGGATTGAAGAACACCAGCGCGATCGAGCGGCCCTTCAGCTGCTCGCCGGCCGGATGGCGCTTGAACGCGGCCGCCTGCGCCAGTACGGCGTCGAGCTCGGCGCGGGTCCAGTCCTGGGTGTTGAGGAAATGCTTCATCGGCGGTCCTGGTGGCGGAAACGAAAAAGCCCAGCGCGAAGGCTGGGCTTGGTCCGGTTTCGAAAACGCGAAAGCGTCCGGGCTACCCAGCGGGATGGCGGGATTCCGGTCGGCGCGCACGCGAGGTCATGCCTGCCGCCATGCGGGCGGAAGTCAGGACGTCGGCGTCGGCGGGGAGGGAGTGCATCGCGGCGCAGTATGCCGGCGGTGCCGTCGCGCCGCAATCAGCGGCCGGCGGTGGAAATCGAGTCGGGCGTCACGGAAACGCGGATGCGCACCCGGTTGCCGGGGTCGTAAGGCAGCCGCGACATGTATTTCTCGCCCTTGTACATGTATTCGACGTCGTAGCCGACGAGCCGGGTCTCCTCGCGCTCGACCTCCACTATCCGGCACCCGCGGGCTTCGGCCTCGGCGCGGCGCGACGCGATGCCATGGCCGACCACGCCGCCGGCGACCGCCCCGGCCGCGGTCGCGGCCCGGCGGCCGTTGCCCTTGCCGATCTGGTTGCCGACCGCCGCGCCGACGAGCGCGCCGATCACCGTGCCGCCGGTCGTGCCGCCCCGCGCTTCCGGTTCCGGATCGCAGCGCTCCTCCGGCGTGCGGGTGACCACGACCTCGGACACCGGGTCGGCGCGCAGCACCTGCGCATAGCCGTAGCTGACGTTCTCCTCGACCGGCGCGCCGAAACCGTCGCGCGCCTGCGCTTCGTAGGGGTCGCCGGCAGGGGGTTCGCCGCGGTCCTGCGCCGGCGCGGCGACCGCGTACAGGGCGAGGAAGGCGCAGAACGACAGGCGGACGATCGACATCGGGAACCACTCCGGACGGGCGCTGGACGGGGCATGACGAGCGCCGGGATTCAAACACCCTGGCGCTGAACCCGGGCGTAAGATTTCGTAAAGCGGCGTCCGGTGCCTTGATAGACTCGCGTTTTCGCCGCGCACCGCCTCATGGAAATCCGCCTCCACAATACCCTCGCCCGCCGTGTCGAGCCGTTCGTGCCGCTCGACCCGGCCCGCGTGACGATGTACGTCTGCGGACCCACCGTCTACAACTACGTGCACATCGGCAACGCGCGCCCGCCGGTGGTGTTCGGCGTGCTCGCCACGCTGCTGCGGCGCCGGTTCCCGCAGGTGGTGTACGCGCGCAACATCACCGACGTCGACGACAAGATCAACACCGCGGCGCGCGAGCGCGGCGTGCCGATCGCGGACATCACCGGCCGCTTCGCGGCCGCGTACGCGGAAGACATGCGCCGCCTCGGTGCCGGCGAGCCGGATGTCGTGCCGCACGCGACGACGCACATCCCGCAGATCATCGCGATGGTCGAGCGGCTGATCGCGTCGGGTCACGCCTACGCGGCGGAAGGCCATGTGCTGTTCTCGGTCGCCAGCTTCCCGGATTACGGCCGGCTGTCGGGCCGCGACCCGGAGGAGCTGCTGGCCGGCGCCCGCGTCGAGGTGGCCCCCTACAAGCGCGACGCCGGCGATTTCGTGCTCTGGAAGCCGTCGACACCGGACCTGCCCGGCTGGGACTCGCCGTGGGGCCGGGGCCGGCCCGGCTGGCACATCGAATGTTCGGCGATGGCGGCGGCGCATCTGGGCGAGACGATCGACATCCATGCCGGCGGCGTCGACCTGCAGTTCCCGCACCACGAGAACGAGGTCGCGCAGAGCACGTGCGCGCACGGCGGCAAGGTGTTCGCGCGCGTCTGGCTGCACAACGGCATGCTGACGTTCGACGGCGCGAAGATGTCCAAGTCGGTCGGCAACGTCTCGCTGGTGCACGACCTGCTCGCCGCGCATCCGCCGGAAGCGCTGCGCTACGCGCTGCTGTCGGCGCACTACCGCCAGCCGCTGGACTGGTCGGACACGCTGATCGAACAGTGCGTGCGCACGCTCGACCGGCTCTACGGCACGCTGCGCGACCTCGGCGACGTCGACGCGAGTGGCGACGATGCGCCCGAAGCCGTCGAGGCCGCGCTATGCGACGACCTCAACACGCCGACCGCGCTTTCGGAACTGGCGCGGCTCGCCGCCGAAGCGCGCGTCGCGCGCGATCCGGCGGAACGGGCGCGACTGAAGGGTGCGCTGCTGGCCGGCGGCAAGCTGCTCGGCCTGCTGCAGCAGGCACCGGCCGACTGGTTCGGGCGCGGCAGCGACGACGCCGACGCGGCGCGCATCCAGGCCCTCGTCGATGAACGCGCGGCGGCGAAGACCGCGCGCGATTTCGCCCGCGCCGACGCGATCCGCGCGCAGCTCGCCGACGAAGGCGTGCTGCTCGAGGACACGCCGCAGGGCGTGCGCTGGAGGCGCGGCTGATGCGCCCGACCGAAGCCACCGCCGCCGAGGCGCAGCGGGCGATCGCCGAGGAATTCGCGTTCTTCGGCGACTGGTCCGAGCGCTACCAGTACCTGATCGACCT
>CAMPHE010000139.1 GCA_946885815.1 uncultured Arenimonas sp. | reverse complement strand
CGCTGCGCGACGACAACCGCGTCGTCGCCGGCGAGCTCTGGAGCGGCGTGCCCGCGGCGACGGAGTTCTCCGTCGAACAGGAATTCGCGAAGACGATGGGCTGGACGGTCGGCGACGAGATCGCGTTCGACGTCGCCGGCGCGCCGCTGCAGGGAACGATCACGAGCCTGCGCGAAGTGGACTGGGAAAGCTTCCGGCCCAACTTCTTCGTGCTCGCGTCGCCCGGCGCGCTCGATGCGTTCGCCGGCAGCCACATCACCGCGGTCAAGGTCGACGCCGGGCGGACGCGGTTCACCGCCGATCTGGTGGCCGCGTTTCCGAACCTGTCGGTCATCGACGTCGACGCGGTGCTGCAGCAGGTCCGCGGCACGGTCGCGCAGGTGACCACCGTGGTCGAGGCCGTCTTCGGCTTCTCGCTGGTCGCGGGCGAGCTGGTTCAGCTCGCGGCGGTCAGCGCCAGCCAGGACGAGCGCCTGCTGGAGGGCGGCGTGATGCGGGTGCTCGGCGGCAGCCGGGCGCAGCTGCGCTGGTCGCAGGTCTCGGAGTTCGCGGCGATCGGGTTGCTCGCGGGCATCGTCGCGTCGATCGCGGCCTCGGTGCTCGCCGGGGTGATCGCGCGGGAGGTGTTCGAACTGCCGTGGGAGCCGGATTACGGGCTCGCCGCCACCGGTGCCGCGCTCGGCACGCTGGCCGCGCTGGTCGCGGGACTGGCGGCGACGCGGCGGGTCGTGTCGACACCGCCGTCGGTCACGCTGCGCGAACTGCAGGGCTGAGCGGTCAGTCGACCAGCAGCGCGACCGCGAACACGCCGAGCATCGCGAAGGCGAGCGCCACTTTCAGTGCGACGCCGATCGCGATCCCGACCCAGGTGCCGGCGCCGACCTTCAACGCATCGCGCCGGTTACGGCCGTCGGCCATTTCGCCGCCGACCGCGCCGAGGAACGGTCCGAGCAGCAGGCCGGGCAGGCCGAAGAACACGCCGGCGAGACCGCCGAGCGCGGCGCCCCACAGCGCCTTCCGCGACGCACCGACGCGTTTCGCGCCGACGATGCTGGCGAACACGTCGACGGCGAGGGAAATCGCGGTCAATGCGCCGAGCAGCACCAGCGTCCAGACGCCGATGCGGGTGAAGCCGTCATTCCACGCCGCCAGCACCATGCCGGCGAACATCACCGGCAGTCCCGGCAGCACCGGCAGCACGGTGCCGAGCAGGCCGACGAGGATCAGCAGCCCGGCGAGGACATGGAGGAGGGTGTGGGTGTCCATGCGTCCCCGGGGCGCGGCTCAGTTCTTGAATTCGGCGTGGCAGGCCTTGCAGCCTTCGCCGATGCGCTCCAGCGCGACACCGGCGGCGGCGCAGTCGGCCGGTGGCGCCTGCAGCGCGCGATCCAGCGCCGCGCGCAGCGTGCTGGCGTGTTCGGAGAATCGCGCGTCGTCGGCCGTCGGCACGAAGGCCGGTTCCAGGTCGTTGGCGACGTGGCGCAGGGTCTGCAGCCGGGGCGTGAGATCCGTCGCGGCGCAGCGGTTCTGTTTCAGCGACTGGTCGAGCGCCTTCATCTGCGCCCCCATCACCGCCATCACCCCGTTGGGATAGGCCGTGCCCTTGCGCAGGGCGTTCATGCCGACCAGCGTGAGGGCGAAACCGACGAACAGGCCGATCAGCAGCATCACCAGGGACCGCATCCGGAATCTCCATCAAAAAAGCCGCCGTGACGATATCACGGCGGCTTCTTCGGACTACGACGCGCGGCTCAGCGCAGCACGTCGAACCCGGTGCCTTCGACGCGCACGTACGCACCCTCGCGCACGCCGGCGCCGAGCGAGTTGCGGTTGAAGATCAGCGTGCGTCCGTCGTCCATCCGGACGTGGATCGCGTAGGTCTCCGCGATCATCCGGTTCTCGATCGCGTTGCCGGCCACGGCGCCGGCGACCGCGCCGACGACGATGGCGGTGTTCTGCCGGCCGTCGCTCTCGTCGTCCGCCAGCTCACGGCCCGCGACCGCGCCGACGACGCCACCGAGGACGGCGCCGGCGCGGGAGTTGTCGCGCGCGCCGTACACCGACTCGATGCGGACGATCTGGCCGCAGTCGTAGCAGCGCTGCGGCTGCGCCGGCGGGTAGTAGGCCGAACTCGACGGCGGCGGGGTGGAATAGCCGTAGCCCGGGCGCGTGCTCGTGGCGCAGGCGGCGAGGGAAGCGGTCAGCGCCGCGGCGATCAGCAGTCGGGATGTCATGGCGGGGCTCCTGGGGGGTCGGATCACGCATCGAAACTAGGCGCGCCGGGCTGAACCGATGCCCACCCGCCAGTGTCCCGGTCGTTATCGGTTCACCGCCGTGAGCCGGGCGTAAAATGCCGCCATGCAGACACTTTCTTCGCGCTTCGCCGGCATCGACCGGCTCTATGGCGCCGGTGCCGCCGCGCGGCTGGCGAAATCCGGCGCCTGCGTCGTCGGGCTCGGCGGAGTCGGCTCGTGGCTGGTCGAAGCGCTCGCGCGCAGCGGGGTCGGCCGGCTGGTGCTGATCGACGCGGACGACGTGTGCGTCAGCAACACCAACCGCCAGTCGCACGCGCTCGACGGACAGTACGGCCGCGGCAAGGGCGAGGTGCTCGCCGAGCGCTGCCGCGCGATCAACCCGGCGATCGATGTCGAGGTCGTCGCGCAGTTCCTCGTCGAATCGAACCTGGAAGCGCTGCTGGACCGCGACCACGGCATCGTCCTCGACGCCTGCGACAGCCTGAAGGCGAAACTGGCGATGACGGCCTGGTGCCGGCGCCGCAAGCAGCCGCTGATCGTCTGCGGGTCGGCGGGCGGGCGCACCGACCCGACCCTGGTGCGCGTGCGCGACCTCTCGCGCACCGAGCACGACGCGATGCTGGCGCTGGTGCGCAAGCGGCTGCGCGCCGAACACGGCTTCCCGCGCAATCCGGAGCGTTATTTCGGCGTGCCGGCGGTGTACTCCCTCGAGAACGTGCGCTTCCCGCAACCCGACGGCAGCACCTGCGGCGTGCGCCCGAAACTCGAGCCGGCGGCGGCACTCAAACTCGACTGCGGAGCCGGCCTCGGGGCGGCGACGCACGTCACCGGCACGTTCGGCTTCGCGATGGCCGGCAAGGCGATCGAGCGTTTGCTGAAGTGATCGGCGCCGCGGGTCGCGCGACGCCTCAGCCGAACAGCGCCTGCGCATTGCGGGTGGTCGCGGCCGCGAGGGCGTCCAGCGTCATGCCGCGCAGGTGCGCGACTTCGGCCGCGATCACCGCCAGGCGCGCGGGTTCGTTGCGCCGCCCGCGGTGGGCCATGTCGGGCTGGTCGGGGGCGTCGGTCTCCAGCAGCAGGTAGTCGATCGGCATCGTCGCGACCGTGCGGCGCAGGCGCCGGGCGCGTTCGAACGTCACCGGCCCGCCGATCCCGAGGCTGAACCCGAGCGCGAACAGCCGCGCCGCCTGCTCGTCGCTGCCCGACCAGCTGTGCACGACACCGCGCAGGCCGCCGACGCGACGGATGGCCTGGATCACCTCGTCGACCGCCCGGCGCGCGTGGACGACCACCGGCAGGTCGAACTCGCGCGCCAGCGCCAGCTGGCCCTCGAAATACCGCTGCTGCTCCCGCGGATCGAGGCCGGCGACGAAATGGTCCAGGCCGCATTCGCCGACCGCGGCGGGACGCTCGCGGGCGAGCCAGTCCGCGAGCGCGTCGAGATCTTCCGGTGCATGGTCGGCGAGGAACATCGGATGCAGGCCGTAGGCCGGCCGCAGCGACGGGTCGGCGGCGCACAGCGCGCGGAGCTTCGGCCAGCCGGCGCGATTGATCGCGGGCAGCAGCTGCGCCGCGACGCCGGCGGTTCTCGCGCGGGCGACCACCGCGTCTCGATCGGGATCGAACTCCGGTGCGTCGAGGTGGCAGTGGCTGTCGTAGAGCGGCGTCATTCGCGGCGGGATTCGCCCTCGATGACGTCGTCGCGCCCGCCCTCCGGGGCCCCACGCTTCCAGCTGCCGAGCACCAGCACCGCGAGCGCCGTCGCGATTTCGTCGACCAGCGGCAGGGGATCGAACGGCCACAGCCAACTGACGAGCATCAACGCGACGGTGATCTTGAACAGCGTCGGATGACGCAGCCGGCTGGCGAACGCGACGATCGGGGCGGTCAGCGGACTGGGCATGTCGGGACCTCCGGCGGGGCGAGTGAAATTAGCATGAAGAACAGGGGCTTCCGTTTCCGCTGGCATTCAGCTGGCGCGGAACACGCTTGCGGTCGGGCGGAATTCCCGTCGCCCGAACATAGGAGTCCCCCCATGAACAAGACCCTCCTCGCCGTGGTCGCCGGCGCGCTCGTCGGCGGCGTCGCCATCGCCGGTTACCAGAACTTCGCCACGCCTTACGCCGATGTGGTGTCGTCGACCCCGCTGACCGAGAAGGAGCCGATCTACGGCGACGTGCTCGCGGCCGACGCGGTCACCCAGGTCGTCACCGGCTCGCGCGAAGTCTGCGAGCAGGTCGCCGTCGAGCGGCGGCAGCCCGAACGTTTCGGCAACAAGGACGGCGCGGTGATCGGCGCGCTCGCCGGCGCACTGGTCGGCAGCCAGGTCGGCGGCGGCAACGGCAAGAAGCTGGCGACGGTCGCCGGTGCGGTCGGCGGCGGCTTCGCCGGTCGCGAGATCGATCGCCGGCACGTCGGCGGCCAGCGCTACACCGCGTACGAGCAGCAGTGCCGGACGGTGTCGGAGCCGCGCGAGGAGGTCATCGGCTACGACGTGCGCTACACCCGCGACGGCCAGACGCTCACGACCCGCGTCGACGAGAAGCCGGGGGCGCAGATCCTGCTCGGGGAGCGCGACCGGATCGTCGGTTACGAGGTCGAATGGAAGTACGAGGACCAGACCGGCACGGTGATCATGGACGAGAAGCCCGGCGACCGGCTGCCGATGGAGAACGGCACGATCGCGCTGCGCGACACGTCCGCCGAGCGCGAGAAGGCGCCCGAATACCTGCCCGCCCAGGGCTGAGACGCTCCAACTCCGGCGCCACCCGTCCACCAGGCCGGGTGGCGCCGTCGTGCGCGGAAGCCAGCATGCGGACGGCGGCCCGGGCTAAAATGCCCGACTTTCCCGCCCCGACCCGCAGACCGCACCCATGGCCCTGAACCCGACCGACCTGTTCGACATCCGCTCGCTGCTCTCCGAAGAGGAGCGCATGATCCAGGACAGCGTCGCGCGCTTCGTCGACGAGAAGGTGCTGCCGATCATCGGCGACGCCTTCGACCAGGGCCGCTTTCCGAAGGAACTCATTCCCGAGATCGCGTCGATGGGGCTGCTCGGCTCGTCGTTGCCGGAAAAGTACGGGTGCGCGAACCTCAACGCCGTCAGCTACGGCCTGATCTGCCAGGAGCTGGAGCGCGGCGACAGCGGCATCCGCAGCTTC
>CAMPHE010000138.1 GCA_946885815.1 uncultured Arenimonas sp. | reverse complement strand
TCGGCGAACGGTGCCCTCACCGCGTCGAGCAACGCCCCGAACGGCGCGAGATCGCCTTCGACCGCCGCCGCCAGCGCCTGCTCCACCCGATGATTCCGCGGAATCACCGCCGGATTCACCGCGCGCATCGCCGCCGCGACGTCTGCCGGCGGCCGCAGGTCGTCCGCACGGCGCGCGCGCCAGCGCTCGCTCCACGCGTCGAGGAATCCCGCCGGCGCGACCGGGTCTTCGGGCAGCGCGTCGCGGCCGTCGTCCGCGGCCGCGGCTTCGCCGAGCCGCCGGAACGTCAGCGTCCAGTCGGCCTGCGCCGACTGCATCGCCAGCAGCAGGTCGTCGACCAGCGCGGTGTCGTCGCCATGTTCGTCGACGAGGCCCAGCTTTCGGCGCATGCCGGCGAGCCAGGCCTCTTCGAACCGCGCGGGGAACGCCTCCAAAACGGCGACCACCGCGTCCATCGCGGCTTCGGACGCCGGCTCCTGCGGATCCTTCGGCTCGCCCGTCGCCGCGTCCACCAGCGGCAGCAGGCACTCGGCGAGTCGCGCGAGATTCCACTGCGCGATCGCCGCCTGGTTGGAGAACGCGTAGCGGCCGTGCCGGTCGATCGAGCTGAAGGTCTTGCCGGGATGGTATTCGTCGAGGAACGCGCACGGCCCGTAGTCGATGGTCTCGCCCGACACCGCCATGTTGTCGGTGTTCATCACCCCGTGCACGAAGCCGACGTGCATCCACGCCGCCACCAGGGACGCCTGCCGGGCCGCGATCGCGTCGAGCAGCGCGAGATGGCGATCGTCGCGTGCGGCGAGTCCGGGGTAGTGCCGCGCGATCACGTAATCGGCGAGCGTGCGCACGCCCTCGACGTCGCCGCGCGCCGCGAAATACTCGAACGTGCCGACGCGCACGTGGCTGGCCGCGACACGCACCAGCACCGCGCCCGGCGCCGGCGGGTCGCGCAGCACGACCTCGCCGGTGGCGACCGCCGCGAGCGCGCGCGTGGTCGGGATGCCGAGCGCGTGCATCGCCTCGCCCATCAGGAACTCGCGCAGCACCGGGCCGAGGCCGGCGCGCCCGTCGCCGCGGCGCGAAAACGCCGTGGGGCCGGCGCCCTTGAGCTGCACGTCGCGGCGGCGTCCGTGCACGTCGATCACTTCGCCGAGCAGGATCGCGCGCCCGTCGCCGAGCTGCGGCACGAACCCGCCGAACTGGTGGCCGGCATACGCCATCGCGATCGGCCGCGCGCCGGCCGGCACGCGGTTCCCGCCGAACACCGTCGCGACGTCGGGCTCCCCGGCACGCAGCACGCCGGCGAGCCCCAGTTCGGCCGCGAGCGCGTCGTTCAGCGCGAGCAGTCGCGGCGCCGCCACGGGAGTCGGGGGAACGGCCTGCCGGAAACGCTCCGGCAGCGCGGCGTAGGTATGTTCGAAGGGGATCGCGTCGAGGGCGGCGGCGGCAGGGGTCATCCGGCGACCTTAGCGCGCCCGGCGTTCAGGTCGCGCCATGGCGACGTCCGCGAGCGCCGGGGCCGTGGCGGAGCGGCATGGCGGTCGCGGCTGAAGCCGCTCCTACAATGGGGGGTGAATTATCTGGCCCACGTGTATCTGGCGCGGCACGACGACGACGCGATGCTCGGCGCGCTGCTGGGCGATTTCGTGTTCGGCACGTCGGGCCCCGATGCATGGCCGGAACCGGTCCGCGCCGAGATCCTGCGGCATCGCCGCATCGACCGGTTCACCGACACGCATCCCGCGGTGGCCGCGGCGCGCTCGCTGTTTCCCGAGGGTCGCCGCCGCTATGCCGGCATCGCGCTCGACGTGTATTTCGACCATCGCCTCGCACAGGCGTGGTCGCGCTGGTGCGACGTGCCGCTCGACGCGTTCACCGGGCGCTTCTACGCGCACCTGCTGCAGCACCGCGAACGGCTGCCCGACCGCCTGCGCGCCATCGCGCCGCTGATGGCGCGGCACGACTGGCTCGGGAGCTATCGCGAGCGCGACAGCGTCGACCGCGCCGTCGCGCGCATCGCGACGCGCCTGTCGCGCAACGGCGAGCGGCTCGTCGATTGCCTCGGGGACGTCGCGCGGCACGAGGCCGCGCTGGAAGCGACGTTCGAGGCGTTCTTTCCCGCGCTCGTGGCGTTCGTGGCGGCCGACCGGAACGGCTAGCGGTCGTCCGGTTCCGTTTCCGGCGGAACCAGCGCGTCCGGATCGAACACGAACGTGCGGCGACGCCAGTCCGACGCGATCACCATGTCGTAGCCGTGCGCCAGCACCACCTTCACCACGTCGCGCGTGCGCCCCTCCGGATACAGCGCCAGCGCCTGCGTCGCCAGTTCGCGCGCGCGGAGCTCCTCGTCGACGTCGGCGCCGGAGAGTCGCAGCACGAGGACGAGCGACGTCGACTTTTCGGGGCCGCGCCACGCCGTTCCGGCGCTTACCCGCGCGTCGAGGACGCCCGGTGCCCCGCGCAGCGCCGCGTGCACCGGCAGCAGCCGTTCGACGGTCGTGCCGCTGATCAGGCGCGCCGCGACGAGGGGCGCCGTGGCCGCGAGCGCGGCGACCACCCCGATGACGACGAGATGACCGCGCCATGCCGGTGGCACCGGCGGCGCCGCTGCCGCGCGCACGACCGCGCTGCCCGCGAGCAGGTCGTGCAGCGTGCGCCGGCCGCGGCCGTTGCACAGGAACAGATACGCCAGCGCGAACAGGCCACCGACCAGCACGATCGCCAGCACGATGCCGGTCGCTCCCAGCAGCGCGTCCGGCGGCACGGGCGCGCCGAGCAGGAAGAACGGCGCGAGGAACAGCGTTTCGCGCAGCAGCGCGCGCGGCAGCGGCAGCGGCGTGCCGTCGCGGCCGACGACGCGGATGCCGGACAGGCGCTTGCCGAGCGTCTGGCCGCCGCCGAGCCGGCTGCCCAGCAGGCCGCGGTACGCGAGCGCGAGCGCGAAACCGAACACGCGCTCCCAGCCACCGAGGCGCGCGAGCGTCTCGCCCATCAGCACGCCGAGTGCGAGGCCCAGCAGTACCACCGCGAACGTGTCGACCAGCAGCGCGAAGCCGCGCCGCCACGGACCGGCGAACCCGGGTGGCGGCGCGGTATCGATGGCGTCGGGCGATGGCGCGGACATTGCGCACAGCGTGATCCCCGCATCGCGCAGGCCGCGTGATCGAGGCGCGCGCCAGCGCTCAGCAGCCGCAGCCGTAAGAGAACACGTCCGTGCCGAGCACCTTCCAGCGGCCGCCGGTATTCACCAGCACGAGGCGGTACCACGTGTCGTCGGTTCCGGTCGGTCCGTCGATGTGGCCGGGACCCGGCCCGGTGCCTTCCCACACGAGCAGGTCCGGCACCGCGTCGTGGTCGAGGTCGAACACGCGCGTGGTCGCCGCGGCGAACCCCGTGGCCGCCGGATCGAGCGTCGCGTGCGACACGCTGACGGTCGCGCGCGTCGCGGGCAGCGGCGTGCCGACGTAGAAACCGTAGAGCGTGGCATCGCCCCGCGCCGCCTGTGCGTGCGCGTCGGGCAGCCAGTCGCCGAAGGCCGCCCACGCCGGATCGGTCGCCTCCAGACCCCCCAGCGCGAAGCCGGGCGTCCAGCCGGCGCAGCCGTGTTCGTCGTCGTGAAGCGCCTGCGCCTGCCGGGCATGGCTCGGGGACGACGCCAGCGTACCGTCGGCGGACAGCTGCACGCGCTGCAGCGGACGCACCAGCAGGTTCGCCGCGGCACCGATGTCGTACAGCGCCGCATACGCGTCTTCGGCGGCGGTCGCCGTCGCCGGCGTCAACACCCAGCGATGCACGATGCCGAAACGACCGCTGAGCGCCTGCGGTGTATCGCCGCCGGCGGCGATGACGGCGTCGGTGGCGAACAGCGACGGACGCACGGGCGGCAGCGCGATCGCCGCCAGCGCACCCAGCGGCTGCTCGCCGTCGTACGGAAAAGCCGCGTCGTTCCAGAGCTGCAGCGCGCCGGCGACGTCGCGCGCGGCTTCGCGGCGGATGTCGGGCTCGCCGGTGCGGACCGCTTCGGCGGCGAAGGCCTGCAACGCGCCGATGTCGCGCCGCGGCGGCGGCGGCGCGCCGAGCGCGCCGCGCGACAGCACCCGCTTCATCGCGTCGAGCGCCGGGTCCGGCGCCGGCAGGCCGGGTTCGCCGACCGCGCGCCGACGCGCATCGAGTTCCCACGCGTACGCGGCGAGCGTCGACCAGTGCGGCTCGAGTTCGAAATGGCGGCGCGGGTCGTAGTGCGGGTTCGGGCGCCCGCGGTCGTCGTAGAGAAGGGTGACGGCGTCCGGGTCGAGCGCGACCCCCGCCGCCGGCCCGGCGCGTCCCTGCGCCGGCACCGGCACCGCCAACACCGCGACCATCGCCGCCACGCCCCTTCCCGCCCATTTGCCGAATCCGCGCATCGTCGTTTCTCCCGAGGATGGACGCAGCGTGCGCCGGCGATCTGGCGTGGTCCGGGCGCGGCGCCCGCGGGTTCGGGCGATATCCGGCGCGGAATGACGCCCCGTCCGCGGATTGCCCGCGAAATGCCAGAACGGGAGGCGAGGATGGGCGCCGGTTTTTCGAAGGCGGAGGTTTCATGGGCGTTTCGCGACGGCATTTCCTGGCGACCATCGCCGCGGCGCCGACCCTGGCGTGGGCGACGCCGCGCCTGCCGTGGGACGACGATTTCGGCCAGCGGCTCGCGGCGCTCGAAGCCGCGCACGGCGGCCGGCTCGGCGTGTCCGCGCTCGACACCGGCAGCGGCGACACGCTCGCGTTCCGCGCGCACGAGCGCTTCGCGATGTGCAGCACGTTCAAGGCGCTGCTGGCGGCGCAGGTGCTCGCGGCGGTGGAAGCCGGCGCGACCACGCTGGAGCGCCGCGTGCACTGGACGGCGGAGGAGATGGTGTCGTGGTCACCGGTGGTGGAGAAGGCGGACGCCGACGCCGGCCTGACGCTCGCGGCGCTCTGCGAAGCCGCGGTGACCACCAGCGACAACACGGCCGCGAACCTGCTTCTGCGCGAACACGGCGGCCCGGCCGGACTGACCGCGTGGCTGCGCTCGATCGGCGACGCGACGACGCGCCTGGACCGGAACGAACCCGCCCTCAACGAAGCGGCGCCGGGCGACCCGCGCGACACGACGACGCCGGCCGCGACGACCGCGACGTGGCGAACGCTGCTGCTCGGCGACGCGCTCGCGCCGGCATCGCGCGCGCGGCTCACCGACTGGCTGGTGCGCAACACCACCGGCGACCGCCGGTTGCGCGCCGGGCTGCCCGGCTGGACCGTCGGCGACAAGACCGGGACCAGCAACACGCAGGTAAGCAACGATGTCGCGATCGCTTGGCCGCCCGGCGGCGGGGCGCCGGTGATCGTCGCCGCGTACTACGCCGAGTCGCCGGCCGATCCGGCGACGCGCGACAGGGTGCTGGCGGAGACGGGGCGGATCGTCGCCGCGTGGAGTGCCGC
>CAMPHE010000137.1 GCA_946885815.1 uncultured Arenimonas sp. | reverse complement strand
CCGCGCAGGCGTGCGCGATCAGTTCTGCGCGACGACCGGCAACGTCAGCACGAACGTGCACCCGGTGCCCGGGCCGTCGCTGTGGCCGACGAGCGTGCCGCCGTGCATCTCCGCCATCTGCCGCGCGATCGCGAGCCCGAGGCCGAGTCCGCCGTGGCGATTGCCGCGGGCGCCCGGGGCCTGCACGAACATCTCGAAGACGCCCGGCAGCAGTTCGGGCGGGATGCCGACGCCGTCGTCGGCGACCACCACCTCGACCGTCGTCCCGGCGCCGCGACGCAACTGGACGCGCAGGTGGCCGCCGCGCGGCGTGTACTTGGCGGCATTGTTGACCAGGTTGGCGACGGCCTGCGCGATGCGCGTCTCGTCGGCGAGTACGGGCACGGCGGTGTCCGGCAGGTCGAGCACGAGCGCGTGCTCCTGGGCGTCGACCAGCGGCTGGCAGCTTTCCACCGCGCCCCGTACCACCTGCACGAGGTCGAAGCCGCGCCGGCGCAGCGTCACCTGGCCGCGGCTGATGCGGCTCACGTCGAGCAGGTCGTCGACCAGCCGCGCCATGTGCCGCAGCTGCCGCTCGATCATCCGCCGCATCTGCTCGATGCGCTCGGCGTCACCGCCGACCATGCCCAGCACCTGCACCGCGTTCGTCAGCGGCGCCAGCGGATTGCGCAGTTCGTGCGCGAGGGTCGCGAGGAACTCGTCCTTGCGCCGGTCGGCCTCGGCGAGCTGCGCGACCAGCCGGTCCTTCTCTTCCTGCAGTTCCATCAGCCGCTGCACGTCGGTGGTGGTGCCGAGCCATTCGACGATCTCGCCGCTGCTGTCGCGCAGCGGCCGCGCGCGCGTCGCGTGCCATACCCAGGTGCCGTCGGCGCGCCGGATGCGGTGGTCGACGGTGTGCAGGCCGAGTTTCGACGCCCTCGACCACGCCTGCATCGAAGCTTCGCGATCGTCCGGGTGCACCACGTCGAGCCAGCCCTGCCCGAGGCTCGCGTCGAAACCCTGTCCGGTGAACGCACCCCACTGGGGGCTGGTCCAGGTCGCGTCGCCACCGCTGCGCGCGCGCCACACCAGCTGCGGGATGCCTTCGACCAGCGTCGACAGCCGCAGCTCGCTTTCGCGCAACGCCAGCTCGGCGAGGCGACGGTCGCTGATGTCGTTGAACAGCACGCCGACGCGCCGCTGATCCGGCTCGCCGACGCGGAACGCATACACCTCGTACCAGCGCCCGAGCGCGCGCGCCTGCGCCTCGAACGATTCGGGGACGCCGGTCGTCGCGACCCGGCCGTAGGTGTCGAACCACACCTGTTCGTGGTCGGGAGCGTATTCGAGCATCGTGCGGCCGATCGCGTCGTGCATCCCGGTCTGGCGGGTGAACGAGGCGTTGACCTCGACGAACCGGTAGTCGCACGGCGTGCCGGCGTCGTCGAACAGCACGTCGATCGTGCAGAACCCCTGCGCGATCGAGTCGAACAGCATCCGGTAGCGCGCCTCGCTCTCGCGGCCGGCGGCCTCGGCGATCGCGCGTTCGACCGCTTCGCGCGTGCGCTCGGCGACTTCCTGCAGCAGCACGAATTCGGCGTCGGTCCACGTGCGCGGCACGATGCTGTCGACCGCGATCATCGCCGCCAGCCGTCCATGGCGGAGCAGCGGCGTGCACATCGACGCGGCGACGCCGAGGCCTTCGTACATCGCCCGCCCGGCGGAAATCTCGACCCGATGGTCGTTGGCGACGTCGTCGATGCGCGCCGCGCGGCCGGCGCGCCATTGGCGGGCGAGCGCGTCGCCGAAGGGGTCGAGCGTGTGCTCGCCGACGAGACTGGGCAGCGAACCGTCGCTCCAGTCGGCGACGACGCGCGCGGTGTGGCCGTCGGCGTCGATTTCGGCGTAGACGACGCGCGACGCGCCCAAGTGCACGCCCAGCGCATCGACCGTCGTTTCGACGATCGCGTCGGCGTCGGCGAGGTCGCGGATGCGATCGCCGAGCTGCAGCAGGAACGTCTGCCGGTCGTACGGTGCGGTGGGTGGCATCGCATCGCTCCGGGCGCCTCCCCGGGCGCCGGACGGCCAGTGTCCCTGCCACGCGCGCCCCGGACAAGGGCGCGCACCGCGAAATTTTTACCGGTTGCGCGTCGCCGCGTCGTCAGCAGGCCGGCGGATCGAACGGATCGCGCGTGTCGTCTTCGGGGTCGCGCCGGCGATCGGCTTCGCCCTGAAGCGCCTGCTTCTGGCGCTGGCTGCCCTGCTGCAGGTCGGTCGACTGGCGATTGCCGCCGTGCACGCCGGCATCGGCGCTGCCCGGCTTCAGGTCGACCTGGCCGTTGCCGCTGCGGGCCGGCGGATCCTCGAGCCCGCGCCGCGACTGCGCGCCGCCCGGCGCACCGTCCTTCTGGCCGGCGTTGCCCGCATTGCCCTGCTGCCGATTGGCGTCGCGCTCGTCACGCCCCGCGGCGATCTGCTCCTGCGGCGTCGTGCCGCGCGTCGTTCCGGGCTTGTCGTTGTGCTTCGGCGTCGTCATGGCGTGCTCCTCGTGTCGGTGCACCCGTGATACCGCGTCGCGAGTGACGCGGCGGCGAACGCCCCGACTTCGCGATGCTCCGCGCTTCGCGCCGGTCAGTCGCTGCCGTAGAGAAACCGGATGGCGGCGGGAAACTCCGCGCGCCAGAATTTCTCGTTGTGCCCGGCGCCCGGAACGACGGCGGCGTGGAAGTTTTCCGGCGCGACATCGGCGGCGACCAGGGCGGACATCCCCGCGAAGGGCCGGGTCATGTCGTCCCCTTCCTTCTCGCCCATGTTCATCCAGACCCGCGCGTCGGGGCGCAGGATCGCCGTGTCCGTCCACGCTGCGATCGCCGGACCGGTCCAGTACGCCGGCGAGAAGATGCCCGCCTTCGAGAACGTGCCGCCGTACGAATAGAGCGCGTAATGCGACGCGATGCCGCCCATCGAGCTGCCCATGATCCCGGTGTGCTCGCGTTCCGGCCGCGTGCGGTAGTTCGCGTCGACGTGCGGCTTCACCACGTCGACGATGAAGGCGGTGTACCGCGCGTTCTCGCCGGCGCCGAACCGCGGGTGCGCCCACGGGCTGAGTTCGTTGAACCGCTTCTCGCCGCCGTGGTCGATGCCGACGACGATCAGCTCCAGGCCCTCGGCCGCGAGCGCATCGAGGGCCTCGTCGACGCCCCACTCGCCGACGTACGAGGTGGCGTCGTCGAACAGGTTCTGCCCGTCGTGCATGTAGAGCACCGGATAGCGCTTCGTCGATGCGTCGTAGCCCGGCGGCAGGTACAGGCGGATGGTGCGCTCGCGGTCGAGCCCGGGAATCGTCATCGGTTCCAGCACGCGGACGCCCGGTCCGGCGCTCGGCGGCAGGTCGGCGGCGAGCGCGGCGGCGGGAACGATGAACAGCGCGGCGATCAGGGACGCGGGAAAGCGGGTCATGGGGCACATCCGGTGGGGACGGGAGAGTGTAGATCGCGCCGGGTTGGCCGACGCGCCGGCAGGGGGCCGTTCCGGCTATCACCTCCCCCCGGAGTGCCCGCCATGTCGCTTCGCCACGTCCTGTCCTGCCTGATTCCCGCGGTCGCCGCGCTGCTGGTCACGGGCGCCCCGGCACGTGCGGCGCCGGCCTACGACGCCTGCACCGGCACGATCACGTCGATTCCGGTGGTGATCTCGTCGCAGGGCACGTGGTGCCTGAAAGGCGACCTGTCCACCGCGATGGATTCCGGCAAGGCGATCAGCATCGAGGCGAACAACGTCACGCTCGACTGCAACGGCTTCAAGGTGGGCGGCCTCGCCGCGGGGACCGCGACGCTCACCGAAGGGATCGTCTCCAGCAACCTGAACACCGTGATCCGTGCCTGTCACGTGCGGGGCTTCCGCGTCGGGATCTCCGTCGGCGCGGACGGGGCCGTGGTCGAGGACAACCGCGTCGAGGCCAATACGCAGGTCGGCATCGTCGCCATGACGGGGGCGGTCATCCGGCGCAATCTCGTGCTGGACACCGGCGGCGCGCCGAACGGCACCGCGACCGCGATCTCCGCGGGCGGCTCGACCGGGGTTTCCGGCAACCGCGTCGACGGTACGGTCGCCAGCCCGGGCAACACGCTCGGTGGTTACGGAATCTACGGCTTCAATCCCGACGGCCTGGTGATCGAGGAGAACATCGTCGTCGGCATCCATGCCGGCAGCACCGGTGCCAGCCCGATTCTGGTCGGTGGCGTCGGCCCGCGCGGCACGGTGTCGGGAAACATCGTGTCGGGCGTGGGCGCCGTGGTCGCCCTGAACGGCATCGGCTGCCCGAACGGCAGCCTCGTCATCGTCAGGGAAAACTTCGTCCTCGGCTTCTCCGCGGAAGACGTCGACTGCACGGACGGCGGATCCAACTGGTTCAACTGATCGCCGCGCGCCTGCTGGAGCACATGCCCATGACCTCTCCTCTCTTCCGGTTCCTCCTCGCCGTCGCGCTGGCGGCCAGCTGGCCCGCCACGGACGCCGTCGCCGCGCCGTCCTACGACGGGTGCGCCGGCACGATCGCGTCGCTCCCGGCCGTCATCACGACGCAGGGCACCTGGTGTCTGGACGCGGACCTGGCGACCGGCATGGCCTCCGGCATCGCGATCGAGATCCGGGCGAACAACGTCACGCTCGACTGCAACGGCTTCAAGGTCGGCGGCCTCGCGGCGGGGGTGTCGACACAGACCTACGGGGTGAGTTCCGCGAAGCTCAACACCGTCGTGCGCGATTGCAACATCCGCGGCTTCCACACCGGCATCAACCTGCAGGCCGAGGGGGGCCTGGTCGAAGACAGCCGGCTGGAAGCCAACCGGGCGATGGCGATCTATGCCGAAAGCGGCGCGATCATCCGCCGCAACGTCGTGCTCGATACCGGCGGTTCGCCGACCGCGTTCGTCTACGCGATCGTCGCGATCGGCAACACCGAAGTCTCGGACAACCGCGTCGAGGTGACGATTTCCGGCAACGGCAGCGTCACCCGCGGGATCTACGGTGCGAACGCCGACGGCCTCGTCTTCCGCGACAACATCATCATCGGCATCAGCGGCGGCCCCGGCGGCGCGCCGTCCCCGCTGAGCGTGCAGAGCGGGACGCGCGCGGTCGTCACCGGCAACTTCGTCTCCACCGCCGCCCCGGGCGGGTCGGTCGGCATCGGCTGTCCGTCGAGTTCCCTGACGATCCTGCGCGACAACACGGTGATCGGCCCCAACGGCGAAGACCCGGACTGCACCGACGCCGGCGGCAACTGGTTCAACTGACGCGGCGCCGACGCGGCTAGAATCGCGGCTTCGCCGAGCGAGGCCGCGATGGACCCCATCCTGACGATCCGCGAAGTATCGAAGACGTACGCGACGGGCCACCGCGCGCTGACGTCGGTCGACCTCGACATCCGCCGCGGCGAGATCTTCGCGCTGCTCGGCCCGAACGGCGCCGGCAAGACGACGCTGATCGGCATCGTCTGCGGCAT
>CAMPHE010000136.1 GCA_946885815.1 uncultured Arenimonas sp. | reverse complement strand
GTCTTGAACTTGGGGTACATGCTGCCTCCCGGGGTGGTGAGGTGGGGTAGGTGTTGTAGGTAACTATAACAGTAGAAAACGGCATGTCAACCTGCCGCCCGCGCTTTTTGGCCAAACTGATGGCACAGGCCGGGGTGCCCCCGGCACGGAGGACGGACATGCGGACTTCATCGATCGCGATCGCCATCGCGCTGGGACTGGTTCTGGCCGGGTGCACGCAGCAAACGCCGGCCGCGGACGCCGCCTCGCCCGCCGCGGACGCGGCGGCGGCTCCGACGGCGGCCGCGGAGGCCGCGGAGGCCGCGTCGCCGGCCCCGACGGCGCCGGGCGATCTGCTCGACCACGACTTCCGGCCGCTCGCCGGCGATACACCGGTGAACCTGCGCGAGGCCTACGCCGGCGACGTGCTGCTGGTGGTCAACACCGCGAGCAAATGCGGTTTCACGCCGCAGTACGAAGGCCTCGAGGCGCTGCACGCACGTCTTTCGCCGCGCGGTTTCAGCGTGCTGGGCTTTCCGTCGAACGACTTCATGGGGCAGGAGCCGGGGAGCGAAGAAGAGATCCGCGAGTTCTGCACGCTCACCTACGGCGTGAAGTTCCCGATGTTCGAGAAGGTCGTCGTCACCGGCGACGAGGCCACGCCGCTGTACCGCGAACTCGCCGCGGCGACCGGCGACCAGCCCGGCTGGAATTTCCACAAATACCTGATCGGGCGGGACGGCGCCGTCGTCGCCAGTTTCCCGAGCAAGACGGCGCCGGACGACCCGGCGCTGCTCGCGCTGATCGAGCGCCTGCTGGAACAGCCGGTTCCCGACGATGAATGAACGGTGCGGCCGGCGTTGCCGTCCCGGCCCGGTGTCGCGACAATGGCGCCCCCTTCGCGCCGCCACGCGGCGCGTCACTCCAGGAGTCCTCTCGCAATGAATTTCCCCCTGCGTTCCCTCGCGCCGCTGGCGCTCGCCGGCCTCGTGCTGGCGATCGGCGGCTGCAATGCCGACAAGAACGGCACCGATGCCGACGCGGCCACCGAAGTGTCCGCCGACGCGGATGCCGACGCCAAGGCGGACGCCACCGGTCCGGTGCCGGGCATCGAAGGCCTGGAGACCGAGCGCGAGCAGGTGAGCTACATGATCGGCATGGACGTCGCGAAGTCGCTGGCGCCGCTGAAGGACGAGGTCGACGCGGACGTGATCGCCGAGGCGCTCGCCGACAGCTTCGCCGGCCGCACGCCGAAGATGACGGAAGAGCAATCGCTGCAGGTGCAGCAGGCGTTCACCGCGAAGCTGCAGGCGCGCCAGGAAGCCGAACGCCTCGAAGCCGCGACGAAGGGCAAGGAAGAGGGCGCGAAGTTCCTCGCCGCGAACAAGGACAAGCCGGGCGTGCACACCACCGAGAGCGGCCTGCAGTACCAGGTCGTGCGCGAGGGCAATGGCCCGAAGCCGCAGGCGACCGACGTCGTCCGCGTGCACTACAAGGGCACGCTGCTCGACGGGACCCCGTTCGACAGCTCGTACGATCGCGGCCAGCCGGCCGAGTTCGGCCTGTCGCAGGTGATCCCGGGCTGGGCCGAGGGCGTCGCGCTGATGCCGGTGGGCAGCAAGTACAAGTTCTGGATTCCGTCCGACCTCGGCTACGGCGAGGCCGGCGGTGGTCCGATCCCGCCGAACGCGACGCTGACGTTCGAAGTGGAACTGCTCGAAATCGTCAAGTAAGACACCGCGCGCGGCCGCCTCGCGGCCGCGCGCCTGCCGCCGCGGGGATCGCGGCCGTCGCCGGGGGTCAGCATGCGAGTCACTGTTTTCGGAACCGGCTACGTCGGCCTGGTGTCAGGCACCTGTCTGGCGGAAGTGGGGCACCATGTCGTCTGCGTCGACATCGACCAGGCGAAGGTCGACGGGCTGAACGACGGCGTGATCCCGATCTACGAGCCGGGGCTGGAACCGATGGTCCGCGCCAACCACGCGGCGGGCCGGCTGGAGTTCACCACCGACGCCGCCGCGGCCATCGCGCACGGCGACATCGTCTTCATCGCGGTCGGCACGCCGCCCGATGAGGACGGCAGCGCCGACCTGCAGTACGTACTCGCCGTCGCGAAGACGATCGGTCGCCATCTCGGGCGGCCGGCCGTCGTGGTCAACAAGTCCACGGTGCCGGTCGGCACCGCCGACAAGGTGCGCGCGGCGATCGCCGCCGAACTGCAGGCGCGCGGCGCCGACGTGGCGTTCGACGTGGTCTCCAACCCGGAGTTCCTGAAGGAGGGCGCGGCGGTGAACGACTGCATGCGCCCCGACCGCATCGTCATCGGTTCGCGCAGCGCGCGCGCGGTGGAGGCGATGAAGCGGCTGTATGCGCCGTTCAACCGCAACCACGACCGGGTGGTGGTGATGGACGAGCGTTCGGCGGAGCTGACCAAGTACGCCGCGAACGCGATGCTCGCGACCAAGATCAGCTTCATGAACGAGATGGCGAACATCGCCGAGCGTGTCGGCGCCGACATCGAGATGGTGCGCCACGGCATCGGTTCCGATCCGCGCATCGGCTACCACTTCATCTACCCGGGTGCCGGCTACGGCGGTTCGTGCTTCCCCAAGGACGTGCAGGCGCTGGAACGCATCGCGCGCCAGCACGGGTACGGCGCGAAGATCCTCGGCGCGGTGGAAGCGGTGAACGACGCGCAGAAATCCAAGCTGTTCGAGCTGATCGAACGGCATTACGGCGGGGCGCTCGGCGGCAAGACGATCGCGCTCTGGGGCCTGGCGTTCAAACCCAACACCGACGACATGCGCGAGGCGCCGAGCCGCACGCTGCTGCGGCAGCTCTGGGACGCCGGCGCCACGGTGCGCGCGCACGATCCCGAAGCGATGCACGAGACCACCCGCCTCTTCGGCGAACGTGCCGACCTCGTGCTCTGCGACACGCCGGCGGCCGCGCTGGACGGGGCCGACGCGCTCGTGCTCGTGACCGAATGGAAGGCGTTCGCCAGCCCGGATTTCGCGGCGCTCGCCGGCCGGCTCGCCGACCGCGTCGTGTTCGACGGCCGCAACCTCTACAACCCCGCGGCGGTCGAGGAAGCCGGACTGGCCTACTACGGCATCGCGCGCGGCCGTTCGCTGCGGTCGGACTGAGATGGGCGCCGACACCGACGCCGCGCTGTCCGCGCGCATCGCCGAACTCGAGACGCGCGTCGCGTTCCAGGAGCATGCGCTCGGCGAGCTGAGCGACGCGCTGGCGGCCTCGCGACTCGAGGCGGCGCGCGTCGCCGGCAAGCTGGAGCGCGTGCTCGACGAGCTGCGCCAGATGCAGTCGACGCCTTTCGCCGATCCCGGCATCGAACCGCCGCCCCCGCACTACTGATCCGGACGTCATGAGCAATTCGCTGCGAGAAAAGCTGCTGGGTCTCGGCTTCAAGGCGCCGGAACCCGAGGTCCGTCCGAAGCGCGAGGAGCGGCGTCCTGCCGGCGACGCGCGGCCGGCGCGACCGTCGTCCGGCAAGCGTGGCCCCGAGAGGTCGCCGCCCGGTCGGGCGGGCGCCGGCAAGTCCGGGTCCGGCAAGCCCGGAGCCGGCAGGCCGGACAAGCCCGGCGAGCGCCGCGGTCCGCGGCCGCCGCGCAGCCGCGAGGACATCGACCTCGCCAAGGCCTATGCGATCCGCGCCCAGCGCGAGAAGGACGAGCGGATCGAGGCCGAGCGCGTCCGGCAGGAAGAGGCGCGCGCGCGTCGCGAGGCCAAGGCGAAGCTCGCCACGTTCCTGCAGGACAAGGCGCTGAACGATCCGGCCGCGGAGATCGCGCGTCATTTTCCGTACGGCGGCAAGATCAAGCGCATCCATGTGACCGAAGCGCAGCTCAAGGCGCTCAATGCCGGCGAACTCGGCGTGCTGCAGCTCGACGGCCGCTATCTGCTGGTGGCCTCCGCCGTGCTCGCCGAGGCCGAAGCGATCTTCGCGCCGGCGGTGGCGCTGAAGGTGGATCCGGACGCGCCGGTGGACGCGGATCCCTATGCGGACCCGCGGTTTGAAGTGCCGGATGATCTGGTCTGGTGAGGGCGGGTGGGGTCGCGGCTGAAGCCGTGTCCTGCGGGCCGCTCCTACGTCGGGTCGTAGTCGAGGTTGGCGGCGAGCCAGTGCTCGGCCTGCGCCAGCGCGACGCCCTTGCGCCGGGCGTAGTCGGCGACCTGTTCGCGTGAAAGCCGGCCGACGATGAAGTACTGGCTGCGCGGGTGCGAGAAATACAGCCCGCTGACCGCCGCGGCCGGATACATCGCGAAGCTGTCGGTCAGCGCGATGCCGGCGTTCGCGGTGGCGCCCAGCAGCTCGAAGATCGTCCGCTTCTCGCTGTGTTCCGGGCAGGCCGGGTAGCCGGGCGCCGGGCGGATGCCACGGTACTGCTCGGCGATCAGCGCCTCGTTGTCGAGTGCCTCGTCGGCCGCATAGCCCCAGAATTCCCTGCGCACGCGTCGGTGCAGCACTTCGGCGAACGCCTCGGCGAGCCGGTCGGCCAGCGATTTGAGCAGGATCGCCGAGTAATCGTCGTGGTCGGCGGCGAAGCGTTCCAGATGCGGCTCGATGCCGAGTCCGGCGGTGACCGCGAATGCACCGATCCAGTCCTCGCGGCCGCGGTCGGCCGGGGCGACGAAGTCGGCGAGGCAGAAGTTCGGCCGCTCGGCGGGCTTCTCCGCCTGCTGGCGCAGGAAATGCAGCACGCGCCCGCCGTGCCCGTCGTCGACGCGGACGTCGTCGCCGACCGACTGCGCGGGCCAGATCCCGACGACGCCCTTCGCGGTGAGCCAGCGCTCGTCGACGATGCGCGCGAGCATCCGGCGCGCGTCCGCGAACAGTTCGCGCGCCTGCGCGCCGACGACCGCGTCGTCGAGGATCGCCGGGTATCGGCCGGAGAGTTCCCAGGTCTGGAAGAACGGCGTCCAGTCGATGGCTTCGGCGATCTCCGCGAGCGGGTAGTCGTCGAACACCGTGACGCCGGGCTGCCGCGGCGCCGGCGGCTCGTAACGGCTCCAGTCGCCGTCGAATCGCTTGTCCCGCGCCCGCGCCAGGCCCATCAGCGGCTTGGCGTCGCCACGGTTCGCATGGCGCGCGCGGACATCGGCGTAGTCGGCCGCGTTGGCCGCGACGAACGGCCCGCGCAGATCGTCGCTGAGCAGCGACTGGGCGACGCCGACCGCGCGCGATGCATCCTTCACCCAGACGACCGGCGCGGGGTAGTGCGGGTCGATCTTCAGCGCGGTATGGGCGCGCGACGTCGTCGCGCCGCCGATCAGCAGCGGTATCGTGAAGTCCTGCCGCTTCATCTCCCGCGCGACGTGGCTCATTTCCTCCAGCGACGGCGTGATCAGGCCGGACAGGCCGATCAGGTCGGCTTTCTCCTCGCGCGCGCGGTCCAGGATCACCTGCGCCGGAACCATCACGCCGAGGTCGACGATGTCGTAGTTGTTGCACGCGAGCACGACGCCGACGATGTTCTTGCCGATGTCGTGCACGTCGCCCTT
>CAMPHE010000135.1 GCA_946885815.1 uncultured Arenimonas sp. | reverse complement strand
CTGGTCTACCTCGCGCTGCGCGTCTATTCGGGCCGGTCGGCCGCCGAGATCGCCGCGACGCCACCCGAATACGTCGAGGCGATCGGGCTGGCGAAGCACCTGTCGCCCACGCGCAGCAACGGACTGGCGTCGCTGCTGGCCTTCATCCAGGACACCGCCCGCCGGCAGCTGCCGGCCGAGGAGTAAGCATGCGCCTCCCGTTCGCCGCGTCCGGCCTCCTCGTCCTCGTCGCGTTCGTTTCGCCGGCGACCGGCGCGGAGCCGCCGCTGGTGCCGCCGCTCGCCGACATCGCCGTGCCGGCGCGGGTGATGCCGGCGGTGGTCGAGCGTTTCCACACCGATCTCGACTCGCTGCTGCACGTGCACGACGCGACCGCCGGCCCGCGCCGCGACGCCGCGCTGCGTGCGTTCCTCGCCGCGTGGCGGGTGCGGCTGGGGGAAGTGGCGCCGACGGGCCTCGGCGTCGAGGACCGCATCGACCGGTTTCTGCTCGCGCGCGAGTTCGATCGCCGCGAACGCGACCTGCGCTTCGATCGCGAGCGCGTCGAAGCCGCCGCGCCGCTGCTGCCCGGCGTCGACGCGCTGGTCGCGATGATCGAGGCGCGGCGCGCGCTGGAGTATCCCGATCCGCGCGCGAGCGCCGACGTGCTCGCCCGCAGCCGCGCGTCGCTGGTCGCGCTGCAGGAGAAGCTGCGCGAAGACCCGCACGCCGCCGGCACGACACCGATCGTCGCGTACCGCGCGGCGCGCCTGCTCGACGGCATCCGCGAAGGACTCGAGGAGTGGTACGGCTTCCACGCCGGCTACGACCCGGCGTTCTCGTGGTGGGCGAAGCACCCGTACGAAGCGCTCGACGCGACGCTGGAGGCACACGCGAAGCAGCTGCGCGACGACCTGGCCGGCGCCGCCGATCCGGAAACCATCATCGGCGACCCGATCGGCCGCGACGCGCTGCTCGCCGGCCTGCGCGACGAACTGATCCCCTACACGCCCGAACAGCTGATGACGCTGGCGGAACGCGAACTGGAATGGTGCCGTCGCGAGATGGACGCCGCCGCCGCGGAGATGGGCGCCGCCGACTGGAAGGCCGCGCTGGAAACGGTCAAGTCACGCTATCCGGCACCGGGCGAGCAGCCGAAGCTGGTCGTCGAACTCGCGGACGAAGCGATCGCGTATCTCGACGCCAACGCACTGGTGACCGTGCCCGCCCTCGCCCGCCGCGACTGGCGCATGACGATGCTGTCGCCGGAGTACCAGTTGCAGGCCCCGTTCTTCCTCGGCGGCACCGACGTCTGGGTCGCGTACCCGACCGACACCATGCCGCACGACAAGAAGATGATGGCGCTGCGCGGCAACAACCGGCACTTCTCGCGCGCGGTGGTGCACCACGAGCTGATCCCCGGCCACCACCTGCAGCATTTCTACAACGAGCGCTACGAGACCCACCGCCAGCTGTTCGACACGCCGTTCTGGACCGAGGGCTGGGCGTTGTACTGGGAGTTCCGGCTGTACGACCGCGGCTTCGCGAAGACGCCCGAAGACCGCATCGGCATGCTGTTCTGGCGCAGCCACCGCGCCGCGCGGATCCTGTTCTCGCTCGGCTTCCACCTCGGGAAGATGACGCCGGACGAGGCCGTGGACCTGCTCGTCGAGCGCGTCGGCCACGAACGCGAGAACGCGCGCGCCGAAGTGCGCCGCAGCTTCGCCGGCGACTACGGCCCGCTCTACCAGGTCGCGTACATGCTCGGCGGGCTGCAGTTCCGCGCGCTGCACGAGGAGGTCGTCGGCGCCGGAAAGATGACCGAGCGCGAATTCCACGACGCGATCCTGAAAGGCGGCCCGATGCCGGTCGCCCTCGTCCGCGCGCGGCTGCTGGGCCTCGACCCGTCGTCGGCCGACGTCGCGGACTGGCGGTTCTACGACTTCGGCAACGGCTGAGGCTCCCGTCCCCCCTGATCCGCTCTTGTCGTGTTCTGTCGTGTCCGTCGTGCTCGGTCGTGGCCAGAAAAGAGAAACCCCGCCGAAGCGGGGTTCTCCATGATCGCGACGCGAGCGCCGGAACTCAGTCGCCCATCTGCTTCTGGCGGTGTTCCCAGCGCTCCTGCGCGTCGATCGTGCGTTCGGCGGTCAGGCGCGCGTCGAGGCGCTCCAGGCCGATTTCCTCGCCCGTGTCGACGCAGTAGCCGTAGCTGCCGTCCTCGATGCGCTTGAGCGTGCTGTCGATCTTGCTGATCAGCTTGCGGTAGCGGTCGCGCGTGCGCAGCTCGAGCGAGTTCTCCGATTCGCGGCTGGCGCGCTCGGCCTCGTCGCCGACGTCGCGCACCTCTTCCTTGAGGTTCTCGATCGTCTGCTTGGACTCCTCGACCAGCTCTTCCTTCCATGCCAGCAGGCGCTGGCGGAAGTATTCGAGCTGCATCGGGCCCATGTATTCCTCTTTCGCCGACGGGCGGTAGCCGGCCGGCAGCGTCACGCGTTCGCGCGACGGCGCCGGCTTCACCCGCTCCGGGCGCGGTGCGGCGGGCTTGACGTAACCGGCGCGCACGCCGTCACGACGCTTCGCCGGTGCCGGCGCAGGCACGACCGCCTTCGCGGCGACCGGCGCGGGCGACTTCTGCGGCTTCGCCGCCGGCGCGGCCTTGGCCGCGGGCTTCGTCGCGGCCTTCGGCACCGGCTTCGGTGCGGGCTTCGCGACCGCCTTGGCCGTCGGCTTCGCCGGCGACTTCGCTGCGGACCGGGTGGCGGGCTTCGCCGCTTTCGCGGGCGCCTTCTTCGCCGGCGCCTTCTTCGCCGGGGCGCGCACGACCTTCTTCGCGGCCTTGGCCGGCTTCGGCGCCGGGCGCGCGGCCTTCTTCGCGGGCGCCTTGGTCGCCTTCTTCACGGGTTTGGCCGCCTTCGCGGCCTTCTTCGCCGGCTTCGCCGGACGGGCCGTCTTCGCGGGCTTCTTGCTGGCCGCCTTGGCGACCTTCTTTGCTGGTTTCTTGGCGGCCACTAGGGCGTTTCCTCTCTTTCCTTGAGGCTCGAAGGCGGCGTGTTATAGCCTGTCCGCCCGGAAGCGGCAACCTTAGTCCCGGCGCACTGCCGGTGCAATGTGAAATATCTGCTGATCCTGCTGCTGCGCGGTTACAAGCGTTTCGTCAGCCCGCTGCTCGGGCAGCGCTGCCGCTTCCATCCCAGCTGTTCGACGTACACGATGGAAGCGATCGAACGCTTCGGCGTGCTGCGCGGCGGCTGGCTCGGCGTGCGTCGCGTCGGCCGCTGCCATCCATTCCACCCGGGCGGTTACGACCCGGTGCCCGACGACACGCCCCGCGAAGGACACGACCGATGAACAAGCTGCTGATCCGCAACGCGCGACTCGTCAACGAAGGCCGCGAGTTCGAAGGCGACCTGCGCGTGACCGGTGACCGCATCGAGCAGATCGGCACGGGGCTCGCCGCCCGCGAGGGCGAGACGGTGCATGACGCCGCCGGTCGCTGGCTGCTGCCCGGCGTGATCGACGCGCAGGTGCATTTCCGCGAGCCGGGCATGGAATGGAAGGGCGACCTCGACACCGAGCCCGCCGCCGCCGTCGCCGGCGGCGTCACCAGCTTCCTCGAGATGCCGAACACGAAGCCGCCCGCGCTCGACGCGGCGACGCTCGAGGACAAGTACCGCCGCGCCACGGGCCGGTCGCGCGCGAACTTCGGGTTCTACTTCGGCGCGAGCAACGACAACCTCGAGAACGTCAAGCGCATCGACCCGGCGACCACGCCCGGCCTGAAGATCTTCATGGGCGCGTCGACCGGCAACATGCTGGTGGACGATCCCGACATCCTCGACGCGATGTTCCGCGAATGCCGCGTGCCGATCATCACGCACTGCGAGGACACGCCGATGATCGACGCCAACCTGGCGGCGGCGCGGGCGAAGTACGGCGACGACGTGCCGGTCGAACTGCACGGCGAGATCCGATCGCGCGAGGCGTGCATCAAGTCGACGAAGCTGGCGCTGGCGCTGGCCCGGAAGCACGGCACGCAGCTGCACGTGCTGCACATCAGCACCGCCGAGGAACTGGCGCTGTTCGAGCCCGGCCCGGTCGAGGGCAAGCGCATCACCGCCGAGACCTGCGTGCACTTCCTGCACTTCGCGCGGGCCGACTACGCGACGCGCGGGAACTTCATCAAATGCAATCCGGCGATCAAGGAAGCGTCCGACCGTGCGGCGATCCTGCGCGCGGTCGCCGACGACCGCGTCGACGTGCTGGCCACCGACCACGCGCCGCACACGCTCGAGGAGAAGCGCCAGCCGTACCTGCAGGCGCCCTCCGGGCTGCCGCTGGTGCAGGATTTCCTGTCGTGCGCGCTCGACAAGGTGCATGCCGGCCACTTCTCGCTGCCGCACCTCGTGAAGAAGATCGCGCACGCGCCGGCGCTGCGCTTCGGGATCCGCGAACGGGGCTTCCTGCGCGAGGGTTATTTCGCCGACCTGGTGCTCGTCGACGCCGACGCGCCGTACACGGTGCGCCGCGAGGACGTGCTGTCGAAATGCGGCTGGTCGCCGTTCGAGGGCGAGCGCTTCCGTTCGCGCGTCGCCGCGACGTTCGTCAACGGCGCGATGGCGTGGGACGGCACCCGTCACGTCGGCTCCGTGGGCGGCCGCCGGCTGGAATTCGCGCGATGAGGCGCGCCGCGGCGACACTCGCGCGGGCGGCGGCGTGCGCGCTGGTGCTGGCGCTGTCGGCGGCCGGCGCGGGCGCGTCCGACCGCGGCACGGTCCTGCCCGACGCCGTGGCGCAGGGTGATCTGGTCATCGGCACGACCGCGCCCGGCGCGACCGTGCGCTTCGGCGCGCGCACGCTGCGCGTGGACGCCGACGGCCGCTTCGTGTTCGGGGTCGGTCGCGACGAGACCGGCCCGCTCGCGATCGACGTCGCGTGGCCCGACGGCGCGACCGAGCGCATCAACCTGCGGGTGACGCCGCGCGACTGGCGCGTCGAACGCGTCGAAGGCGTGCCGCAGTCGACCGTGACGCCGCCGCCGGCGATCGCGGCGCGGATCGCCCGCGAGCAGGCGGCGGTGTCGGCCGCCCGCGAGCGCGACGACGCGCGCAGCGATTTCGCGCACGGCTTCGCGTGGCCGGTGACCGGGCGCGTCAGCGGCGTCTTCGGCAGCCAGCGCATCTACAACGGCACGCCGAAATCGGCGCATTCGGGGCTCGACGTGGCCGCGCCGCAGGGAACGCCGATCCGCGCGCCGGCCGCCGGCATCGTCACGCTCGCCGAGCCCGACCTGTACCTGACCGGCGGCACGGTGCTGCTGGACCACGGCCACGGCGTGAGCTCGAACTTCCTGCACCTGAGCCGGATCGACGTCGTCGTCGGCCAGCGCGTCGAAGCCGGAGACACGCTCGGTCTCGTCGGCGCGACGGGTCGCGCGACCGGCCCGCACATGCACTGGGGCCTGGTCTGGTTCGACGTGCGCGTCGATCCGCAGGCGCGGCTGGATCCGGCGGGAAATCCCGCCGCGCGCTGAGCAGCGGCGATCGATCCCCGGCGGATCGGGCTATGCTGGCGGCGCTGCGATCGCCGGAGCAACCCCATGCCC
>CAMPHE010000134.1 GCA_946885815.1 uncultured Arenimonas sp. | reverse complement strand
ACCTTCCCCCGCATCCCCTCCGGCACGCGCTCGTCCAGCGTGTCGTCGCACTGCTTCCGCTCGGCGCGGATCAGCGACATCTGCGATTTCACCGCGAGCATCAGCGCGCCGACGTCCGGATCCGCATCGGGATCGATCTCGATCACGTTCTTCGCGCAACCGCCGGCGTTCCGGATCACGACACGCGGCACGATGTCGGCGACCGCGCGGTTCGCGAAGCGATCGAAGACGTCGGGACTGTTGGCGAGCGGGCTGGTCGCGCGCACCTTCACGGCGTGCAGCGCACGGAGGAACAGGAAGGACACCGACTGCCGCGGCTCGCCGTCCGCTTCGAGCCGCAGACGGATCGGCAGGCGCCGACCGAGATCGGGATCGGTCGCATCGCGGACGTGGCGCTCGACCCGCGCGGTCTCGGCCACGAGCGTGCGCTCCAGGTCCTTCTTCGCGCCCTCGATGTCGACCGACAGCGAATCGCCGCGCCCGATCAGGCCGTCGCGCACCGGCTGCAGGCTGCCGTCCTCGTCGATGCGCTGCAGGTCGATGTCGGCCGTCTCGCCGAACTGCAGGTCGTGATAGCGACCGGACGCCTCGACATCGCGCAGTTCCGCGCGCATGCGCTCCTCCAGCGCGTCGAGCGCCTTGTCGCGGTTGAAGTCGCCGAACGGATAGATGAAGAAATCCATCGCCACGTCGGGGAAGCCGCGGTGCGAGTAGCGCGCGCCGACACCCATCTCCGGTCGGCCTTCGTAATCCTGGAAAGCGACCAGTTCGAAGTCGCCGACGCGCTCCGGCACGAGGACGAGCGCGCGCTCGATCAGCGGCCGCTCCGGTTCCGCGGCTTCGATCTCGGCTGGCGCCGCTTCGTCGTCGACCGGCGCCGCCACCACGCCCGCGGCGGCGAACGTCGCCGCCAGCACCGCACACACCGCGGCGCACACGCCGCCTGACCGTCCGGATCGCTTCATGCCCGCCTCCCCCGTGATGCGCGCAGATTAGCCGTTCGACGCGGGACCCGGCAGTCGCGCCGCGAGCCCGCTCCACCGCGCCACCCGCCGCGCGATCGCCTCGCGCAGGATCGGCTCGCGCGCCCACAGCGTGAGCGCGGTCCTCGCGCGGGTCAGGCCGGTGTAGAGCAGCTCGCGCGAGAGCACGCGGCTCGACGCCTCGGGCAGCACCAGCAGCACGCGGTCGAACTCCGATCCCTGCGCCTTGTGCACCGTGAGCGCGTAGGCCGGCTCGTGCTTAGGCAGCGCCGAAGGCGGCCACGATCGCGGCCCGTCGACGCCGTCGAACCAGACGCGGGCGTCGCCATCGGCGTCGACACGCATCACGCCGACGTCGCCGTTGAACAGGCCGTGACGCGCGCTGTTGGCGGTGATCATCAGCAGCAGGCCGTCGAAGCCGCGTCCGGCCGGCTGGCCGGGCTGCAGCGCGTCGGCGATGCGCGCATTGAGTTCGGTGCTGCCGCTCGGGCCTTCGCGCAGCGCGGTGAGCACGCGGAAGTCGCGGGCGAGTCGCAGCGCGTCTTCCGGTGTCGCCGCGGCGCGCACCGCGCGATACGCCGGCAGCGCCTGCGCCAGCACCTCGGCGACGAGCCGGCGATCGTCGCCGCCGCGCAGCGCTACGCCCGCGAACGCGTCGTGCGCGAGCCCGTCGACCACCGCGTCGGCATCGCCGTCGCGCACGTGGCTCGCGAGACGACCGATCGCGACGTCGTCGCGCTGCCGGTGCACGCGCTGCAGCCGCACCTGCGGCAGCGACGACGCCGCGAGGGCCGCGAGCACGTCGCCGGTGTCGACCGACGGCAGCTGGTCCGGGTCGCCGACCAGCAGCAGCCGCGCCTGCGGCGGCAATGCATCGAGCAGGCGCGCCATCATCGGCAGGTCGATCATCGACGCCTCGTCCACCACCAGCAGGTCGACGTCGAGCCGCGGCGCGTCGTCGCGCGAGGGTGCATTGGAGCGGCGCCAGCCGAGGAGCCGGTGCAGCGTCGCCGCGTCCGACGGCAGCCGGTCGGCGTGCGCGGGCGACAGCGCGCCGGTGGCGACGAGCGCGCGGACCTGGTCGCGCAGCGATTCGGCCAGGCGCGTCGCGGCCTTGCCGGTCGGCGCGGCGAGCGCGATGCGCGGCCCCGCCCGTCCGGCGGCGGTGGACGCGCCGGCCGGCCCGGCCTCGGTCGTCGCGTCGTCCGCCTGCACCAGCAGCGCGAGCGCGCGCGCGACGGTCGTCGTCTTGCCGGTGCCGGGGCCGCCGGTGAGCAGCAGCAGCCGCTCGTGCAGCAACGCGCGCGCGGCGGCGGCCTGCCGGTCGTCCGGATCGTCGACGAGTCCCGGGAACAGGGCGTGCAGCGTCGCGTCGACCGCCGCGCCGTCCACCGGCGGCGCCGGGCGCGCCCCGGCGCGGGCGCGCAGATCGGCCGCGACGGCGCATTCGAAAGCGAAATGCCGCCGCAGCCAGAGCCGGTCGCCGACCAGCACCAGTGGCGCGCCGTCATCGCCCGGCCGCGTGCCGGCCGGCGGATCGGCATCCACCCACGGCGACGCGCGCAGGGCGGCGAGCCAGTCGTCGACACCGGGCAACGGCGGCGACGGGCGGGTCGCGTCGATTTCGGCGCACAGCGCGGCGACCTCGCGCAACGGCAGCGCGCCGTGGCCGAACGCGAGCGCCCGGCTCGCCAGCGCCGCCGCGAGCGGCACCTGCGCATCGTCGTCGGGCCGCAGCCTCGCCAGCGCATCGGCGAACGCGTGGTCGACCGCTCGCAGCCAGCCGTCGTGCAGCCAGGCGTCGAGCGGACTCACGCGGCGACTCCGGCGCGACCGAGCAACGTGTCGAGCGCCTCCACCAGCGCGCGCGGCGGCTTCGTCGCGACGACGCCGCCACCGCTGTCGAGCCCGCGGCAGAACAGATAGCGCACCCCGCCGACATCGCGGTCGTAGTCGTAGTCCGCCTTGCGGAATCGCAGCCAGCGGTGCAGTGCGAGCACGTACAGCAGGTACTGCAGGTCGTATTCGCCGTGCGCCATCGCGTCGGCGAGCGCGGCGTCGTCGTAGGCCGGCAGCCGGTTCGACTTGTAGTCGAGCACGTACACGCGGCCGGCGTGTTCGTAGAGCAGGTCGATGAAGCCGGTGAGCAGGCCCTCGAGCCGCGCGCGCAGGCCGAAGCCGCGGCGGCCGGCGACGAGCCCGTGCGCGTGCAGGGACGCGAGCAGCGCCGGCACGTCGGCCGGCGCCAGATCGAAATGGAACTCGAGTTCGGCGATGCGCGCCGACGGCGGCACGTCGGCCAGCCGCACGCCTTCGGGCAGCACGACGTTGAGCGTGTCGCGCACGAGCGCCGCGACCCGCGGCACGCCGGCGTCGAGGTCGGCGGCACTGGTGTAGCCGCCACCGCGCAGCGCGCGCTCGATCGGCTCGACCTGGCCGGGCGGTGGCGCGGCGCCGGCCCAGTCGCGCCACGCGGCGAAGTCGACGTGCTCCAGCGCGTCGTGCAGCACGTTGCCGAACCGCGCGCCGCTGAAACGGTCGGGCGCGCCGGGCGGTTCGTGTTCGTCGGCGGCACCGCGCGCGTCGCTGCCGCCGGCCTCGCGCGTCAGCGCCGAGAAACTGTGCACCGACCAGTCGCGCGACAGCGTGCGTGCCGCGACGGCGGCCGCGGGCGGCGGCGCCGTCGCCGGCAGCGCGGCCAGCCCCGGCGGCCGCTGCGTCGCCGCCGGCCGCAGCACGATCGCGTCCGGGGCGGACGCCGCCACGGCCACCAGCTTCGCGTGCAGCGTCGCCGCATCGGGCTTCTCGACGGCACCGCCGAACAGCAGCCGCGCGAACGCGCTCCGGCCGACGTCGCGCAGCATGCCGAACCCGACCACCGTCGCCAGCCGCGCCCGCGTGAGGCCGACGTAGAGCAGCCGCGCCTGTTCGGCGGCCTCCTCCTCGCGATCGAGCCGGCAGGCCTCGTCGAAAGCCGCCGCATCGCCGCCGTCGACCACGCCGACCCGGCCGGTGCCGCGCCGGTGGTGCCGCGCGAATTTCGCGCCGCGCGTCGGATCGCGCCCCGTGTGGCTCAGGAACGGCAGGAACACGAGCGGGAATTCGAGGCCCTTGCTCGCGTGCAGCGTCAGCACCTTGACGCGCGCGGCGTCGGATTCGAGCCGCAGCAGCTCCTCGTCGTTACCCTCGTCGGCATGCGCGATCAGGTCGGCGAGCACGCGCACGCCGTCGACCACGTCGCGGCCGGCCGTGGCCGCCTGCAGCGCTTCGCCGAGCTGCAGCCAGTTCGCGAGCCGGCGCTCGCCACCGTGCTGGCCGAGCAGTCGCGCGGCGGCATCGGCGCACAGGTCGGTGACCAGCGCCAGCGGGCCGTGCCGCTCCCAGCGCTGCCGCCAGCGCAGCGCGCGTTCCTGCCAGCGGCGATGCGTGTCGCCGTCGGTGTCCAGCGCGGCGATCTCGAGCGCGCCGAGCCCGAGCAGCGGCGTCGCGAGCGCCGCGCGCAGCCGCGCGTCGTCGGCCAGGTGCAGCGCCGCGTCGAGCAGCGCCAGCAGGTCGGTGGCCTCGTCGGTGCGGAAGAGGCTGTCGCGGCCGGCGGCGACGCTCGGCACGCCGACGCGCGCCAGTTCCTGCTGCATCCGCCGCCCCTGGCGGTGCGACGCGACGAGCACGGCGATGTCCTTCGGCGCGACCGCGGCGCCGTCGATCGTGGCGCCCGAGGCGAGCAGCTCGCGGATCCGCGCCGCCGCGGCCAGCGCCGCGCGATCGCAGGCGGTGCCGGCATCGGGCGAGCCGGCGCTGTCGTCCCACGTCAGGATCTCGAGCGCCGGCGCCGGCGCACCGTCGACCGCGAAAGCCGCGTCGGCGACCTGTCCGCCTGCCTTCATCGGCTCGAAACCGACGTCGCCGGGCCCGAACGGCGCGAGGCCGGCGCCGGCGTACAGCGCCTGCACCGCTTCGAGCGCGCGCGGCCGCGAGCGGAAGTTCACGTACAGCGACTTCGCGCTGTCGGCGCGCTCGCGGGCTTCCAGATACGTGTGCACGTCGCCGCCGCGGAAGCGGTAGATCGCCTGTTTCGGGTCGCCGATCAGGTACAGCGCGCGCGGCGCGCCGTCGTCCGGCGCCTCGGCGAACACGCGGCGGAAGATCGCCCACTGCCGCGGGTCGGTGTCCTGGAACTCGTCGACGAACGCGAACCGGTACTGCTCGCGCAGCCGGGCCGCGAGCGCCTCGCCGCCGGGGCCGGCCAGCGCGTCGGCGACGTCGCGCACCAGGTCGTCGAACCCCTGCAGCTGCCGCTGCTTCTTCAGCGCGACGAACCGCGCGCGGCCTTCGTCGCGCAGGCGGTGCATCAGCGCGACCCGGCGCGGCGCGGCGAACGCGGCCAGCGCCGCGTCGGCCGCCAGCCACGCGTCGATCGCGTCGGTGAGGGCGTTGCGCGGCATCGACACCTTGCCGGCGAACTTCGCGGTCACGGCGTCGGCGAGCCGCCCGCTGCCGAGCACCGCCAGGTCCTTCGGCGCCTCGCCGGAGCAGGCGTCGGCGACCCAGGTGACGAGCGCGGCGTGCAGCCGCTCGACGCGTTCGCGGCCGTGCGTCCGCTTGTTGATGCCGCCGGT
>CAMPHE010000133.1 GCA_946885815.1 uncultured Arenimonas sp. | reverse complement strand
CTTCAGCGCCGAGTCCGCGGTCTGGATCTTGAAGTCGTCGTCCTCGCCGGGCTTGAGCTTGTGCGAGCGGCGGATCGCGCGCTTCACGCGCTCGCGCAGCGCGTCGATCTCCGCCAGGTCCGACGCGGTGAACGAGATCGACATCCGCGGCCGGTTGCTGCTGCCCGTCATCGCCCGGCCGACCTCGAACGGAATGACGACGTAGTTGTCCTGGCTCATGCCGAAGAACTCGCCGCGCGATTCCATCACGCCGACGACCTTGAACCAGTCGTTGCCGATCCGGATGAACTCGCCGACGGGATCGGCCGGCAGCTCCAGGTCCTCGACGACGTCGGGACCGAGCACGACGACACGGCGGCGGCTGCTGTCGTCGCTGGCCACCAGGAACCGGCCGATGTCGGGATAGATGCCCTGCACGGCGGTGAAGTCCGACGACGTCGCGATCACCTGCGCGGCGGCGGTGCGGCCGCGCACGGCGATGCCGACGGCGGGCACGGCCATCGTCGGCACCACCTTGTCGACGCCGGCGACGCGATGCCGGAGCGCGTCGACGTCCTCGAAGGTCAGGAAGTTCTCGCGGCCGAGCACGGCCTCGTCGAACGGCGTGTGTGCCTGCAGCGTCAGCGTGCTGCCGCCGATGTCGGCGAACTGTTCGCTGACGAACGCCGAGAAACCCTGGATCAGCGACACCACGGCGATGACCGACGCGGTACCGATGAGGATGCCGAGCGTGGTGAGGAAGCTGCGCATCCGGTGCGCGAGCAGGCTCGTGAGCGCGGCGCGGAACGCTTCGATGTACGCGGTCACGCGACGACCTCGCGCGGCGGGTTCGGATGGTCTTCGACGATGCGGCCGTCGCCGAGCCGGATCGTGCGCCGGCAGTGCGCGGCGATGTCGGGTTCGTGGGTGACGACGACCACGGTCTGGCCGTCGGAATGCAGCGCGTCGAACAGCGCCATGATCTCGGCCGACGTGCGCGAATCGAGGTTGCCGGTCGGCTCGTCCGCCAGCAGGATCGCCGGCTTGCCGACCAGCGCGCGCGCCACCGCGACCCGCTGGCGCTGGCCACCCGAGAGCTGGTTGGGCCGGTGGCCCATCCGGTTGGCGAGGCCGACCTGCGCGAGGGCCTCGGTCGCCAGCCGCTGCCGCTCGGCGCGCGGCATGCCGCGATACACCAGCGGCTGGCAGACGTTGTCGAGCACCGTGAGCCGCGGCAGCAGGTGGAAGCTCTGGAACACGAAACCGATCTCCTGGTTGCGTACCTGCGCGAGCTCGACGTCGTCCATGTCGGACGTGTCGCGGCCGTTGAGCACGTAACGCCCGGTCGTCGGGGTGTCGAGGCAGCCGATCAGGTTCATCAGCGTCGACTTGCCCGAGCCGGACGGACCGATCAGCGCGACGTACTCGTTGCGGGCGATGTGGAGGTCGACGCCGTCGAGCGCGCGTACCTCTTCCTCGCCCATCCGGTAGTGCTTGGTGATGCCCGTCAGGCGGATCATTCCGCTTCCGGCTCCGGCGCGTCGCCGTCGTCCGCTTCCTCCGCGTCGCCATCGTCCTTCGCGTCGGCGTCGTCCTCCTCGCGCTGGCTGACCCGATCGCCTTCGACCAGTCCACGCAGCGTGCGCGCCGGCCCGGTGATCACGCGGTCGCCGGGCTGGAGGCCGCCGGTGATTTCTTCCCAGCGGTCGTCCGACACGCCGACCTGGACGACCACGCGACGCGCGACACCGTCGCGCTCGGTCCAGACGAACCGTTCGACGCCGCCGTCCTCGTCCTCGTCGCTGCCGACCGCCTCGACCGGCACCGCGAGGCGCTTCGCGCCATCACCGAGGAAGATGTCCGCGCGGGCGCTCATGCCCGAACGCAGCGCCAGATCCTTCGGCGGGTCGAGCAGCGCGATCACCTCGTAGGCGCGCGCCTGGTTCTCGAGCGTCGGCGCGAGCGCGATGCGCTGCACCTCGCCCTTCAGCGCGGTTTCCGGGAACGCGGTCGCGTAGACGTCCACCTGCTGTCCGATGGCGATCCGGGCGATGTCGGCCTCGTCGACCTTCAGTTCGGCGCGGATCGCCGACGTGTCGGCGATCGTCATCAGGCTGGCGCCGGCGAAGGCGTTGGTCGACGGGATCGCGGTCTCGCCCACCTTGATCGGCAGGTCCACGATCGTGCCGGCGATCGGCGCGCGGATGTCCGTCTTGCCCATCTGCTCGTGCGCCTCGCCGAGGATCGCGTCGGCCCGGCGCAGCGCTTCCTCGCTCGACTGCAGTTCGACGCGGGCGAGGTCGCGCGCGTTGCGCAGGTCGTCATAGTCGCTCTGCCCGATCATCTGCTGCTCGCGCAGCTGGGCGCCGCGGGCGAACCGCTTCTCCGCGAGCGCCAGCGCAAGCCGCTGGCGCTCGATGCTGATCGCGCTCTGGCGCCGGCTGGCCTGTTCGCGCTCGATCGCGTTGCGGTAGGTCTCCGGGTCGAGCGTCAGCAGCAGTTCGCCCTTCTGTACCCGGTCGCCTTCTTCCACCTCGATGCTGCGTACCTTGGCCACGAGCTCCGAGGTGAGCTTCACCTCTTCCAGATAGGCGAGCACGCCCGACGCGAGGATCGTCGGCCGGATGTCCTGCTCGGCGGCGACGGCGATGTCGACTTCCTTGCTCGATTCGCCACGGGTGGCCTTGATGAGCAGCGGCACGGCGATGACCGCCACCACCAGCCCGATGGCCAGCATCTTCCTGCGTCGGGGAGTCATGGGCTTCGCGTCAGAGGATCGCGAACAGCGCCATCACGCCGTAGATCACCAGCGACGGCAGCAGCACGACGAAGATGGCCTGACCCCAGCCGCTGCGGAACCAGGTCTTCCAGCCGAGCGCGGCGAGGAACCAGACCCAGAAGTTCAGCAGGCTGAAACTCTTCGCGAGCGTCGACCACGGGTGGTCGAGCGGCAGGTCGACGAGGAGCGGATCGACGTTCAGCAGTTGCAGGCTGGTATACGGCGTCTGCGGCGAGCTGGTGAAGATGCCGAACAGCACGACGATGCCCGCCAGCAGCAGCGGCACGCTCGACCACGCGGACAGGGACAGGCCGTGGCGATAGCTCACCGCATGGCCGGCGACCTTGCCGGCCAGGAGGTAGTACGCCGCCATGATCGCGAACACGATGACGATCATCACCAGCGACGAGATCCCGGTGATCCACGCCGTGGTGCGCGCGCCGGGCATGAACGCCTTCGCCTGCTCGATCTCGGCCGAGGTCATCTCCTGCGCCATCGCCTGCAGCTGATAGTTCGAGAACCACTCCGGGTCGACCTGCAGGAAATACACGACCGCCGGCAGGGCCGTCGCGAGGGCGATCAGCAACGCGGGCAGCAGGAACGTCGGCCGCTCCTTCTGCTGCTGCCACGCCTTGACGGGCTCGATGAACATGTCGATCAGCTGGGACACCGGATTCTCCTTGCGGGGGATACGCCCGGACGTCGCCCGCCGATGCTTGTCGGCCTGACCACCCCTCCCCGGGCTGCGTGTGAAGGATACCTGCCCCGGCGGCCGCCCGGCATACCGGCAAAGGTCACGCCGTCGCGCGTAACGGTTTCAAATGCGCGCCGCGCGGACGGAAACGTTTTCCGCTTCGCGTTTCCACCACTTGCGGTTGACGGGCCGCCGCGTAGCATCCGGGGCCACAGCGGAGGACCCCCATGAGCAAGCTAGATCTGGATGACCTGAACGCCAAGCGGGACCTCGAACTCGGCTATCCCCTGCACGAGGCCGTTCGCGAGCGCATCCCCGGGGCCGATGTGAACGTCACGGGAACGGCGAGCATTCAGGAGCTCGTCGGACAGCCGGGTTCGCTCGCGCAGGATGCGTTCCGTGCGCTCATCGTCCGCCAGAGCCGACTCGGCTGAACTCTTGAGCATGTCCCACGACATGCCCGGCAGGCTGCTCACGGTCGTCGGGTGGATCATGAACATCGCGTGCCGCGAGCAGTAGCGCTCGGTACCCCCGACGAACACCGTCACCGCGATCGACCCGACGCTGCCGGTGTTCGTGACCACGATCTTCAGCGGCAGCGCGCGCATGTGGTTGTACAGCCAGATGCCGGACGCGACGTAGCCGCCGAGCGAATTGAACGACAGGTGCGCGGTGCCGCACTGGCTGTTGACCGCGGAATTGAGCGCGGTGGCGATGCGCGTCGCGCCTTCGTCGTCGATGCGCCCGGTGTAGGCGTAGTAGACGCATTTGCCGGCGTCGGTGACGGTCATCGGGCCTCCGGGAACGGCGCGCGACCCGCGCGCCCATCCCCACACCTTCCGTATCCGTGCGCCCATGCGGCGTGAATCCGCCGTCACCCGCCATTGAGCCGCGCGGCGCGATGCTGCCGCGACCGATCGACCGGGGGCGAACACGCAATGGCGATACGACGGGTGCTGATGCTGGCCGGGCTGCTGGCGCTTGCTTTCCCGGCACAGGCCGGCGCGCAGGCCGGCGGCCCCGGCACCGGGCCGACGCCGCACCTGCCGCCCCCGGATACGTCGTGGATCCCGACCGTCGACGTCGCCGAAGCGGTGGGCTGGCGCGCCGGGGAGACGCCGGTGGCGGCGCCGGGCTTCATGGTGAACGCGTTCGCCCGCAATCTCGCGCATCCGCGCTGGCTCTACGTATTGCCGAACGGCGACGTGCTGGTCGCGGAAACCGCCGCGCCGCCGAAGGCCGAGGAATACGAGGACGGCGGCCTGCGCGCGTGGTTCGTGAACCGCTTCATGAAGAAGGCCGGGGCGGCGGTGCCCAGCGCCGACCGCATCACGCTGCTGCGCGACCGCGACGGCGACGGCCAGGCGGAAGTGCAGGAGACTTTCGTCGACGGCCTCATGTCGCCGTTCGGCATGGTGCTCGTCGGCGATCGCTTCTTCGTCGCCAACGCCGACGCCGTCGTCGAGTTCGCTTACACCCCCGATGCCACGCGACTCACCGGTGCCCCACGCCGGCTCGCGGCGCTGCCCGCCGGCCGCAACCACCACTGGACGAAGAGCCTGGTCGCGAGCGCGGACGGCCGCACGCTCTACGTCGGCGTGGGCTCGAACAGCAACGTGGGCGAGAACGGCATGGCCGAGGAACAGCAGCGTGCGGCGATCCTCGCGATCGACACGACCACCGGCGCCGGCCGCGTGTTCGCCTCCGGGCTGCGCAATCCGGTCGGGCTCGACTGGAACCCGGAAACCGGCGAACTGTGGACCGCGGTGAACGAGCGCGACGAACTCGGCGACGACCTCGTACCCGATTACATGACGTCGGTCCGGCAGGGCGATTTCTTCGGCTGGCCGTACAGCTATTTCGGCAACCATGTCGACACGCGGGTGGAACCGCAGCGGCCCGACCTGGTGGCGGCGGCGCGCGTGCCCGACTACGCGCTGGGCGCGCACACCGCGTCGCTCGGGCTCGCGTTCTACGACGGCCGGCGCTTCCCGCCGCGCTACCACGGCGGTGTCTTCGTCGGGCAGCACGGTTCGTGGAACCGGCGGCCGCCGGCGGGCTATCGCGTCGTGTTCGTACCGTTCTCCGACGGGCGCCCGGCCGGCGACATCGAGCCGGTGCTCACCGGCTTCCTCGACGCGGAAAACGACGTCGCGCGCGACCGCCACGCCGACCGGGCG
>CAMPHE010000132.1 GCA_946885815.1 uncultured Arenimonas sp. | reverse complement strand
ACCGCGTCGCGGTCGTGGTCGAAGGATTCGTGGGTGAGGTTGGCGCCGATGTCGACGAGGTTCATGGAAGAGCGGATTCGGGATAGGGGAGATACGTGATAGTGGGGGCGCGGTGCTTCACTATCACGTATATCCCCTGATCGATATCGGCCTTTTCCCCCGTGCTCCCCATCTCGCCGCTGCTGCCCGACATTCTCCGCAGCCTCGACGCCCAGCCGCGGCTCGTGCTCGAAGCGCCTCCCGGCGCCGGCAAGACGACCCAGGTGCCACTCGCGCTGCTCGATGCGCGCTGGCGCGGCGACGGGAAGATCGTCGTGCTCGAGCCGCGGCGCGTCGCCGCGCGGTCGGCGGCGGCGTACATGGCGCGGCAGCTCGGCGAAGCACCGGGCGAGACAGTCGGCTACCGGATCCGTTTCGAAGCCAGGGTGTCGTCGCGCACGCGCGTCGAGGTCGTCACCGAAGGGATCCTCACCCGGATGATCCAGGACGACCCGGCGCTCGACGGCGTCGCGGCGCTGGTGTTCGACGAATTCCACGAGCGGCATCTCGCCGGCGACCTCGGGCTCGCACTCGCCCTCGACGTGCAGTCGGCGCTGCGCGAGGACCTGAGGATCGTCGTGATGTCGGCCACGCTCGACGGCGAGCGCCTCGCCCGCTTCCTCGACGCGCCGCGGCTCACCAGTCCCGGCCGCGCGTTCCCGGTGCAGGTCGCGCATTTCCCGGCGCGCCGCGACGAGCCGGCGACCGCGCACACGCGACGCGCCGTCGAGCATGCGCTGCGCAGCCATCCGGGCGACGTGCTGGTGTTCCTGCCCGGCCAGCGCGAGATCGGCGACGTGCAGCGCGCGCTCGGCGACGCGCCCGGCGGCGGCGACGTCGGCGCGGTGGACGTGCTGCCGCTGCATGGCGAACTCCCGGTCGAGGCGCAGCAGGCCGCGCTGGCGCCGGCGGCCGACGGACGCCGGCGCGTCGTGCTCGCGACCAACGTCGCCGAGAGTTCGGTCACGCTGCCCGGCGTGCGCGTGGTGGTCGATGCCGGGCTGGCGCGCGAGCCGCGCTACGACCCGAATTCCGGCTTTTCGCGGCTGGACACGGTCGCGATCTCGCAGGCGTCGGCGGACCAGCGCACCGGTCGTGCCGGCCGCGTCGCCACCGGCTGGGCGTACCGGCTGTGGCCGCAGTCGCAGCGGCTGGAACCGAACCGCACGCCCGAGATCGCGCAGGTCGAGCTCGCGGGACTCGCGCTCGAACTGGCGGCCTGGGGCGAGCCCGACCTGCGCTTCGTCGATTCCCCGCCGCCCGGCCCGCTGGCGGCGGCGCGGGACCTGCTGCGGCGGCTGGACGCGATCGAACCGCATGGCGGCATCACCGCGACCGGCCGTGCGCTGCTCCGGCTCGGGACGCACCCGCGGCTGGGCGCGCTGCTGCACACGCCGCGGTTGCCCGAGGACGTCGCGCTGGCCTGCGACCTCGCGGCGCTGCTGGAAGCGCGCGACCCGCTGCGCGACCGGTCGGACGATCTCGGCGCCCGCTGGCGTGCGCTCGCGGTGTTCCGGAGCGGGCGGGCCGCGCTGTCGCCGACGGCGAACCGCGGTGCGCTCGCGGCGATCGATGCCGCGGCGAAGCAGTGGCGGCGGCGACTGCGCTGCGAGGTCGCGCCGCCGCCGGCGGTCGCGCCGCATCGGCTCGGCGACCTGCTCGCGCACGCGTTCCCGGACCGCATCGCGCGCCAGCATCCGCAGGCGCCGCGTCGCTACCTGCTCGCGAACGGCCGCATGGCGCGGCTCGCCGACGACAGCGCGCTGTTCGGCGAGCCGTGGCTGGTCGTCACCGAGCTGCGCTTCGAGACGAAAGACTCGCCGGTGCTGCGCGCGGCGCCGGTCGACGAGGCGTTCCTGCGCGCCGAGTACGGCGAGCGCTTCGTCGAGGAAGACACCGTGCGCTGGGATCCGGCGGCCCGCGCGCTGGTCGCGCGCCGCGAGCGCCGCTTCGACCGCATCGTGCTCGACGTCCGCCCGGCCGGCCGGCCCGATCCCGCGCTCGCGGCCCAGGCCCTCACCGACGCGGTCGGCGAACTCGGCCTCGACGCGCTGCCCTGGAGCGACGGCCTGCGCCAGTGGCGCGAGCGCGTCCGCAGCCTGCGCGACTGGCTGCCCGAACTCCCGCTGCCGGACCTGTCGGACGACGCGCTGCTGGCGACGCGCGACGAGTGGCTGAAGCCGGCCTTCGCCGGGCTGGCGCGACTCGACGCGCTGTCGGAGGAGGCGTTCGCCGACGCGCTGCGGGCGACGCTGGACTGGGCGACGCGGCAGCGCCTCGACGCGCTCGCGCCGCGGCGCATCACCGTGCCGTCCGGGATGGAACGCGCGATCGTCTACGCCCACGGCGCGGCGCCCGTGCTGGCGGTGAAGCTGCAGGAGCTCTTCGGGCTGGCCGACACGCCGCGCATCGCCGACGGCCGGGTGCCGCTGACGCTGCACCTGCTGTCGCCGGGCGGCAAGCCGCTGCAGGTCACCGCCGACCTGCGCAGCTTCTGGGCGAACACCTACCCGGAAGTGCGACGGGAAATGAAAGGGCGCTACCCCCGGCACCCGTGGCCCGACGACCCGTGGACCGCCGCCGCGACGCACCGCGCGAAGCCGCGCGGCACCTGAGGCCGCCGCCGCCACCGCGATCCGTTCACACCCGCGGGTCTAGGCTGTGGCGGGCTTGAGACCGAACCCGATCGAACACTTCCCCGGAGAGCTGCGATGAGCAAGACCAAAGAAATGGTTTCCACCGCGCTGACGACGCTGAACAAGAAAGGCGCGAAGGCGCTCGGCAAATTGAACGAAGGCGGCGCGATCGCGAAGCAGGTCTGGAAGGACACCGATCTCGCAGGCAAGGCGAGCGCGATCGTCGGCGCCGGCGCCGGCCTCGCGGCCGTCAAGAAGGGCGGTACCGCGGCGGTGAAGGCCGTCCGCAAGCATCCGGTCGGCGCGGCGGTCGCGGCGGCGTCGCTCGCGGCGGTCGGCGCGGCGGTGTACGCCGTCAAGAAGCGCAAGGACGCGGCGACGAAGCGCACGTCGAAGCAGGTCGTCGCGAAGAAGGCCACCGCGAAGAAGTCCGCCGCGAAGAAGACGACGAAGAAGGCCACGACGAAGAAGACGGCCGCGCGCAAGGCGCCGGCGAAGAAGGCCGCGGCGAAGTCGTCCGCGCGCAGGGCGCCGGCGAAGAAGACCGCGCGCAAGTCGACGTCGCGCGGCTCGTCGCGCGCGAGCGCCGACGGGGCCGCTTCGGCCTGACCGGGGCCGCACCGGCTCCCGTGTAATGGACGGCGGCGCCTCGGCGCCGCCGTTTCACGTTGCGGCGCGGCCGCGGTCGGAGCGACCGGTCAGGGCGCGGGGCGGCGCCCAGCCCGCAGCGACAGCGGCCACCGCACCGTGCGCCGCATCGCCGGCTCGCCCCACGCCGCGGCGATGCCCGGCGCGGCCGCGGCCACCGCGTCGACGCCGGTCGCCGCCAGGTGGCGCTGGCTCGCCGACCAGCTCGCGAGGTAGGCCAGGTACGCCTCGAGCGGCCAGTCGCACGACATCTCGAACGCCGGCGGAGGGAGCGGTTCGAACGGGAACGGCAGGTCGCGGTAGCCGGTCTCCACATGGGTCCGCTCGGGCGGCCAGTACGGCCCGAGCACGTCCTCGTAGAGCACGGCGACGGCGGCGTCGACCGCCGGCGTGACCGACGACACGCCGTAGGCCCACACCGCGACCACCCCACCCGGGCGCAGCACGCGCGTCGCCTCGGCGGCGAAGCGTTCGTGGTCGAACCAGTGGTACGCCTGCGCGACCGTGACCAGGTCGGCCGACGCATCGGCGAGCGAACACTGCTCGGCCGGCTCGACGCGCCACGCGACGCGCGGATCGGCCGGCGCCGAGGCGATCTGCGTCGCGCTCGGATCGCTCGCGTGTACCCGTGCGAAGCACTTCGCGAGGGCGACGCTCGCCTGCCCGTTGCCGCAGCCGGCGTCCCACGCGAGGTCATGGCGATCGCACTGCGCCGCGAGCCAGCCGAACAGGGCGTCGGGGTAGGTCGGCCGTGCCCGGGCGTAGGCGGCGGCGTGGGCCGAGAAGTGGTCCTTGAACGTGGCCATCGGAAAATCTGCTCTGAGCAAATTAAATTAATCTGCTCAGAGCAGATTTCAGTGGACGAGTTCGCGCCATTGGCCGGGCGCGAGGCCTTCGAGCCGGTGCGGGCCGACGGCGATGCGCACGAGGCGCAGCGTCGGCAGGCCGACGGCGGCCGTCATCCGGCGCACCTGGCGGTTGCGGCCTTCGGTGACCGTGATCTCGACCCAGCTCTCCGGCACCGTCTTGCGGTGCCGGACCGGTGGCTGCCGCGGCCACAGCCAGTCGGGCGCGCCGATCAGGCGCTGCGCCTTCGCGGGACGCGTCATCCCGTCCGACAGCTTCACCCCGGCGCGCAGGGCCGCCAGGTGCTCGTCGTTCGCTTCACCCTCGACCTGCGCGAGATACGTCTTGGGCCAGTGGAACTTCGGCGAGCTGATCCGCGCGATCAGCGGGCCGTCGTCGGACAGCAGCAGCAGGCCTTCGGAATCCTGGTCGAGCCGGCCGGCGGCATACACGTCGGGCGGCAACTCGAAACCGGCGAGCGTCGGCCGGGGCGGCTCCCGCGTGTCGGTGAACTGGCACAGCACGCCGTAGGGCTTGTTGAAGGCGATCAGCATCGCCCCAGTGTACGCCCGTGGGAAACTGGACGCCCGCCGCGAACCGTGCGGCCGCTCCCGGATCCCCCATGTCCGCCTCTCCGCTGCGCCGGCTCGCCGGCTTCGCCCGGCCGCATCGACGCGAGATCGCGAAGGCGAGCGCGTACTCCGTGCTCAACAAGGTGTTCGACGTGCTGCCCGAGCTGCTGATCGGCGTCGCCGTCGACGTGGTGGTGAACCGGCAGGCGTCGTTCCTCGCGCGTCTCGGGTTCGCCGAGCCGCTGCATCAGCTGTACGTGCTGGTGGCACTGACGATCGTGGTGTGGGTGGCCGAGTCCCTGTTCGAATACCTGTACGCGGTGAAGTGGCGCGGCCTCGCGCAGGAGCTGCAGCATTCGCTGCGCCAGGCGGCGTACGGGCACCTGCAGAAGCTGCCGCCGGCGGTGATCGAGCGCGAGCGCAGCGGCCGGCTGATGGCGCTGTTGAACGAGGACGTCAACCAGGTCGAGCGCTTCCTCAACACCGGCGCGAACGACCTGATCCAGGTGTTCGTGTCGTCGCTGCTGGTCGGCGCGGTGTTCTTCGTGCTGACGGCGAAGCTGGCGTTCCTCGCGTTCCTGCCGATTCCGCTGATCCTGGTCGGCGCGTTCTGGTTCCAGAAGCGGCTGGCGCCGCGCTACGCGGCGGCGCGCGAGGCGGCGGCGACGGTGTCGTCGCGGTTGAACAACAACCTCGCCGGCATGGCGACGATCCAGGCGTATACCGCCGAGGCGTTCGAGGCCGACCACCTTCGCGACGCTTCCGACCGGTACCGCGCGCGCAACGCCGACGCGATCCGGTTCTCGGCGGCGATCACGCCGGTGATCCGGATGGCGATCCTGTGCGGCTTCGTCGCGACGCTGCTGTACGGCGGCATCCTGACGCTGCGCGGCGAACTCGGCGTCGGCTCGTACTCGGCGCTGGTGTACCTGACGCAGCGGCTGCTGTGGCCGCTGACGCGGCTCGCCGACATGGTGGACCTGTACCAGCGCGCGATGGCGTCGGTCGACCGCGTGTTCGC
>CAMPHE010000131.1 GCA_946885815.1 uncultured Arenimonas sp. | reverse complement strand
GCGCATCGACGTCCTCGACGTCGAGCGTCGCCAGCCGGTCGAAGATGCGCTTGGCGAGATCGTTGTGGGCGATGAAGCGACGGAACGCGTCGGCCGTGGTCGCGAAGCCGCCGGGCACCGAAACGCCCAGCTGCGCGAGGTTGCCGATCATCTCGCCGAGCGAGGAATTCTTGCCGCCCACCTGGGCGAGGTCGGTCAGGCGAAGGTCGTGCAGCCACAGGACGTCGGCGTTCAAGGCGGTCTCCGTATGCGCGTTCGGGCGGGCGCGAGGCTGCCCCGGGGATGTCGAGCTGCGTATTATGCGACCCCGGGCCGGCCCCGCACCAGTTCACACCCCCCACCGCGCGGCGTCGCCGCACGACCGGAACGAGGAAGCGATGACGGACGCAAGACCGGTTTTCTATGTCTCCGACGGCACCGGCATCACCGCCGAGACGATCGGGCACAGCCTGCTCACGCAGTTCACCGGCGTGAGTTTCGACACCCGCCGCATCGCCTTCGTCGACAGCCTCGAGAAGGCCGAAGGTGCGGTGGAACAGATCCGTCGCGCCGGCGCCGAGGCGGGCATCCGCCCGATCGTGGTGAACACGGTGGTCGACCACCAGATCAACACGCTGCTCGCCGGCAGCGGCGCGATGATGCTCGACCTGTTCGCGCCGTTCATGGGGCCGCTCGAGGAAGAGCTGGGCCAGCGCCGCGATCCCCGCGTGGGACACGCGCACGGCATGGTCGACTTCGCCGCGTACGAGCAGCGCATCAACGCGACCAACTACGCGCTGACGCACGACGACGGCATGGACATCCACTACGACGACGCCGACGTGATCCTCGTCGGCGTGTCGCGGTCGGGCAAGACGCCGACCTGCCTGTACATGGCGCTGCACTACGGGGTGAAGGCCGCCAACTACCCGCTGACACCCGACGACCTCGACGTGGCGGAACTCCCGAAGCGGCTGCGCGCGCACCGGCGCAAGCTGTTCGGGCTGACGATCGAGCCGGTTCGCCTCGCGTCGATCCGCGCCGAACGCAAGCCGGGTTCGCGCTACGCGCAGCTCGAGACCTGCCGGTCCGAGGTCGCCGCGGCCGAAGGGATGTTCCGCCAGGAGGGCATCCCGGTACTCAGCACGACGCACACCTCGATCGAGGAAATCGCCGGCAAGGTGCTCGCTCAGCAGGGCATCCACCGCCACATGTTCTGAGTGCCGGCGCGCGGGAGCCGCGTGCTAGAGTCCGGCCATGTCCCCGCCGGCCCGCGACCGCCGTGTGCTGCCCCGCATGACACGCTTCGCGTGGCTGATGGAGACGTACGGCGAGAACTTCGCGCGGCTGACCCGGATGTTCCAGCCGCAGTCGCTGCCGGAGGGCCGTTACGCCTCGCGGGTCGCGGACGGGCTGGAACTGCTGGTCGAAGTGCTCGCGCAGCATCCGTACACGGTCGAGATGCGGCTGAGCTACCGGATGCACGACACCGTCACCGGCCAGCCCGATCCGTCGGCCTACGTGCGGCTCTACCGCGACGCGCGGCAGGCCGAGGTGACGCACTGCTACGTCGGCCGCCACTGGCGCGACGTGCTCGGCATGGAGGCGAGCATCGCCGCGGTCGTCGGCCATCGGGTGCGGATGAACAGCTTCCTCAACAAATGGCTCGACTACCTCGACGGGCAGGGCCACGGGCCGCACACGCTGTCCTCGCTGGAACCGGCCTCGTCGGACCAGGTGGACGTCGCCTGCGCTTGACGCCTTCGCGGCGCCTCTCTAAACTTCGCGTCTTCCTTCGGTGGGGCTATAGCTCAGCTGGGAGAGCGCCACAATGGCATTGTGGAGGTCATCGGTTCGATCCCGATTAGCTCCACCACCGAATCAAAGACTTCGCTGTCCACGTCCCCATCGTCTAGAGGCCTAGGACATTACCCTTTCACGGTAGCGACCGGGGTTCGAATCCCCGTGGGGACGCCAGCGCAGCGATGTCAGGAAAGCCCGGCCGACGCCGGGCTTTTTGTTTGCGCGCGTTTTGCGCGGGGACGGGCGGCGGGGGATCATGCGCGCCGCGCGACAGGGGACAGCGATGGAATTCAGCGTCGAGGCATGGGCCGCGTTCGCACCGGGCATCGGCGCGGCGCCCGAAGCGTGGCGGGCATGGGCGCGCGATCCCGTGCCGCCCGCGGGCGACGACGTGCCGCCGCTCGCCGGGATGGCGCCGATGCAGCGCCGACGCGTCGACCGCCTCGGGCGGATGGCGCTGCAGGTGGCATGGGACTGCCAGCCCGACGTCGATCCGGACGAGCCGCTGGTGTTCGCGTCGCGCCATGGGGATCTCGGGCGGACCTACGGAATGCTCGGCGCGCTCGCGCGTGACGAGCCGCTCTCGCCGACGCATTTCGGCCTGTCGACGCACAACGCGATCGCCGCGCAGTACTCGATCGCGCGCGGCCTGACCGGCAATTACGTCGTCGTTTCGGCCGGCGCGGCCTCGGCGGAAGCGGCGATCGTCGAGGCGCTCGCGCTGCTCGGCGACGGTGCGCCGTCGGTCCTGGTCGTGGTTTACGACGGCCCGACACCGGCCGACTACGCGCCGTTCCGCGACGAGCCGGAAGGCGACTACGCGTGGGCGTGGCGGGTCGTCGCGCCGCGTGGCGGCCTGCCGGTGTTCTCGCTCGCCGCGGCGGCGCCGGAGCAAGGGCCCGTGGCGGGCGCCCCGTCGTCGCTGCCGCACGGACTCGAAGTGCTGCGGTTCTTCCTCTCCAGTGACGCCGCGCTCGCCGGCGCCGCGTGGTGCTGGCGCCGCCATGCGTGATGCGCTCGACCGGGCATGGCGCGTCGTCGCCACCGGCCTGTCGTTCGCCGCCTTCGGCCTCGGCGGCGTGCTGCTGGGCCTGGTCGTCTTTCCGGGGCTGCGGCTGGTGATCCGCGACCGTGCGCGGTTGCGGCGCGTCGCGCGCGCGGTGATCCGGCGCGCGTTCGCCGGCCATTTCGGGCTGATGCACCGGCTCGGCGTGCTCACGTGGGAAACCCGCGGCCTGGAAAGGCTCGACCGGCGCGGCCTGCTGGTGCTGGCGAACCACCCGACGCTGATCGACGTCGTGTTCCTGGTGTCCCGCATCCCCGACGCCGACTGCGTCGTGAAGTCGGCGCTGACCCGCAATCCGTTCACCCGCGGCCCGGTGCTGGCCACCGGCTACCTCTTCAACGACGACGGGGCGGGGCTGGTGGAGGACTGCATCGCATCGGTCCGGGCCGGCCACAACCTGCTGATCTTCCCGGAAGGCACCCGCACGCCGGCCGGGGCGCGCCTCGGGCCTCTCCAGCGCGGGGCCGCCAATATCGCTGTCCGCGGCGGGATCGACATCACGCCGGTAGTCATCCGATGCGCGCCGCGCACCCTTGGAAAGGGTGAAAAATGGTATCGTGTGCCTTCACGACGTTTTCACATTTCGGTCGAAGTCCTGCCGGACATCCCGGTCGCGGACTATCTCGGACCGGGCGTCGGGGAACCGATGGCCGCACGTCGTCTCACCGACGCGCTCGCGGCGAAATTCAAGATGGAGTTGGGACGTGCAGGCGCTGGAACCTGAAATCAAGCAGCTGATCATCACGACGATGTCGCTCGAGGACATCGCCGCCGACGACATCGACGCCGAGGCGCCGCTGTTCAACGAAGGCCTCGGGCTCGACTCGATCGACGCGCTCGAACTCGGCCTCGCGCTGCAGAAGCGCTACGGCGTGACGCTCGCCGCCGATTCGCAGGAAACCCGCCAGCATTTCGCCAGCGTGCGCGCACTCAGCGCGTTCGTGGCCGCCCACCGGACGCTCTGACGGCTCCGGGCCGACCGCCGAGTTCGCATCATGGACAAGCAGCAGATTCTCGACCGCATCACCGTCATCCTGCAGGAAAGCTTCGGCATCGCCGGCGAGCGCGTCCTGCCCGCCGCGCGGCTCGGCGAGGACCTCGACATCGACAGCATCGACGCGGTCGACCTGATCGTGCAGCTCAAACCGCTGCTCGGCGGCAATCTGCGGCCCGAGGCGTTCAAGGCCGTGCGCAGCGTGCAGGACGTCGTCGATGTGGTCCACACGATGATGCACCAGGACGCCGCGGCCGCCGTGGGCGGCTAACGATGCGCGCGACCACCGTCGTCGCGGCGGTCGCGACGATGGCTTATCCGTTCGCCGTGTGGCTGGGGCTCGCCCGTTTCGAGCCGCGCTGGCTCGCGCTCGGCCTGCTCGCGCTGGTCGTGCTGCGTGCCGGCGAGATGCGGTCGCGTCGCACGGCGCTGTTCGCGGGCCTCGGCGCCGGCGTGCTCGTCGTCGCGACGTGGCTGCACAACGACGCGCTGCCGCTCAAGCTCTATCCGGTGGTGGTCAACGCGACGCTGCTGGCCGTGTTCGCGGCGAGCCTGGTCCGGCCGCCGACGGTGATCGAGCGCCTCGCGCGACTGACCGACCCCGACCTGCCTCCGGCGGCGATCCCGTACGTGACGCGCGTCACGCAGGTGTGGTGCGCGTTCTTCGTCGCCAATGGCGCGATCGCCCTGTGGACCGCGCTGGCGGCGTCGGACGCGGCGTGGGCGCTGTACAACGGCGCGATCGCCTACGTGCTGATCGGCGCGCTGCTGCTGGGCGAGCGGCTGGTCCGGCCGCACCATGCGCACTGAACCGAGGCTCCCGCTGGCCGACGTCGCGACGCGCGGCCGGCGGGCTCCCGACCGGGCGGTGACGCCGGCGCTCGGCCATGGCGCGTGGCTCGCCCGGGTCGACGCGTGGCGGGATCGTTTCTCGTCGCTGCCCGCCGGCGACATCGCGCTCCATTTCGAAGACGCCGCCGAATTCGCGGGCGCGCTGTTCGGCGCATGGCATGCCGGGCGTACGCCGTGGCTCGCGCCCGATGCGTTGCCGGCGACGCGCGCGCAGTTGGCGGGGCGGGTGGTCGCGTTCGCCGGCGACGGCGGCGGTGATCTGCGCTGCGCGCCCGCACACGACGCCGATGCGGCGACGAGCGGCGATGCCGCGCCGCTTCGCGAGACGCTCGACGCGCGAGCCCACCGCCTCGTGCTTTTCACCTCGGGGTCGACCGGCGAGCCCGTGGCGATCAGCAAATCACTGTGCCAGCTCGACGCCGAGATCGACGCGCTCGAAGCGCGGTTCGGCGAAGGCCTCGGTGAGGCGCGGGTGCTCGGCACCGTATCGCACCAGCACATCTACGGGCTGCTGTTCCGCGTGCTCTGGCCGCTGTCGGCGGGCCGCGCGTTCGCGCCGCGGCGCGTCGCGTACCCGGAAGAGCTGGCGGTGCCCGGCACCGGCCCCGTGGTGCTCGTGGCGAGTCCGGCGCATCTCAAGCGACTGCCGGAGACGCCGGACTGGCGCGACTTCGCCGCGTCGCTGCGCGCGGTGTTCTCGTCGGGCGGGCCGCTGCCGGCCGATGCGGCGCAGGCCGTCCGCCGGCTCTGGTCGCGATCGCCGATCGAAGTGTTCGGAAGCACCGAAACGGGCGGCGTCGCGTGGCGCCAGCGCACGGAATCGGCCGAAGGCTGGACACCGCTCCCGGGCGTCGAATGGCGGCTGGTCGACGACGCGCTGCAGGTGCGCTCGCGCCATCTCGCCGGCGACGGATGGTTCGCCACCGCCGATCGCGCGCAGGCGGACGACGCGGGCGGATTCACGCTGCTGGGACGCTCCGATCGCATCGTGAAGCTGGAGGAGCGGCGGATTTCGCTCGACGCGATCGAACGCGGCCTGCTGGCCAGCCCGCTGCTGCAGGACGCGCGAGTC
>CAMPHE010000130.1 GCA_946885815.1 uncultured Arenimonas sp. | reverse complement strand
GGCCACGCCGCTGCTCGTCGCCGCCGCCTCGCTCGAAGCCGTACTCGGCGAACACGCCGACCACGCGAGCGCGGCCGCTGCGCCGTACGCCGACAATGCCACCGCCGCCGCGCTCCGCGTGCGCGGCTGACCGGAGAATCGAATGCGACCGAGCAACAGGGCACCGGATGAACTGCGTGCGATCACGCTGACCCGCGGCTACACGAAGCACGCCGAGGGCTCGGTGCTCGTCGCGTTCGGCGACACGCGCGTGCTGTGCACCGCGTCGGTCGATACGCGCACGCCCGGCTTCCTGCGCGGCACGGGCCAGGGCTGGGTGACCGCCGAGTACGGGATGCTGCCGCGCGCGACGAACACGCGCAACGACCGCGAGGCGTCCCGCGGCAAGCAGGGTGGCCGCACGCTCGAGATCCAGCGGCTGATCGGCCGCGCGCTGCGCGCGGTGGTCGACCTCAAGGCGCTCGGCGAGCGCACGATCACGCTCGACTGCGACGTGCTGCAGGCGGACGGCGGCACGCGCACCGCGGCGATCACCGGCGCCTACGTCGCGCTGCGCGATGCGGTGGCATGGCTGCGGAAGCGCGGCGACATCGGTCGCGACCCGATCGTCGGCGCGGTGGCGGCGGTGTCCGTCGGCGTCTGGCAGGGCGTGCCGGTGCTCGACCTCGACTACCGCGAGGACAGCGCCTGCGATACCGACATGAACGTCGTGATGAACGACGGCGGCGGCTTCATCGAACTGCAGGGCACGGCCGAAGGCCACGCGTTCCGTCGCGACGAACTCGACGCGATGCTGGCGCTGGCCGGCAAGGGCTGCGGCGAGCTGATCGCGATGCAGCGGACCGTTCTTTCAGGCTGAAGCTTTCTCGACGCGGAAAACGATGAAGACCGTCGAGCGCAGGATGGTTCTGGCGACATCCAACCCCGGCAAGCTCGCCGAGTTGCGGCCGCTGCTGGCGGACGCGGGTTTCGACCTCGTCGCCCAGTCCGACCTCGGCATCGTCGATGCCGTCGAGGATGGCCGCACCTTCGTCGAGAACGCGCTGATCAAGGCGCGGCACGCCTGCGCGGCGAGCGGGCTGCCGGCGATCGCCGACGATTCCGGGCTCGTGGTTCCGGTGCTCGGTGGCGCGCCGGGCCTGCGCAGCGCCCGCTACGCCGGCGCGCACGGCGATTCGGCGGCGAACATCCGCAAGCTCCTCGACGCGCTCGGCCCGATCCGCGGCGACGCGCGCGCGGCGTATTTCCACTGCGCGATCGTGCTGCTGCGCCATGCCGACGACCCGCAGCCGCTGATCGCCGAAGGCAGCTGGCATGGCCGCGTGCTCGACGCGCCGCGGGGCGCCGGCGGCTTCGGCTACGACCCGGTGTTCCTCGACCCGGCGAGCGGACTCACGGCCGCGGAACTGCCGGCCGCCCGGAAGAACCGCACCAGCCACCGCGGCCGGGCGATCGTGGCGCTGCGCGCGCGACTCGGCGATGTCTGACGCTCCACCCCTCGCCGAGGGCGCGACGACGCTGGTGCCGCCGCCGCTGGCGCTGTACGTGCACATCCCGTGGTGCGTGAAGAAGTGCCCGTACTGCGACTTCAATTCGCATGGGCTCGCCGGCGCGCTGCCGGTCGACGCGTATGTCGCGGCGCTCGTCGCCGACCTGGAGCAGGACCTGCCGCTCGCCTGGGGCCGCACGGTGCACAGCGTGTTCTTCGGCGGCGGCACGCCGAGCCTGTTTCCGCCCGAAGCGATCGGCGCGATCCTCGATGCGTGCAGCGCGCGCCTGCGCTTCGCACCGGGCGCCGAGATCACGCTGGAATGCAATCCCGGGACCGCCGAGCACGGCCGATTCGAAGGCTATCGCGGCGCCGGCGTGAACCGCGTCAGCTTCGGCATCCAGAGCTTCGACGACGGCTGCCTGCGCCGGCTGGGCCGCATCCACGACAGCCGCGAAGCCGAGGCCGCCGTGAAGCTCGCGCAGGACGCCGGCCTCGACAACCTCAACCTCGACCTCATGTACGCGCTGCCCGGCCAGGACACGGCGATGGCGCTGCACGACGTGGAACGCGCGATCGCGCTCGCGCCGGCGCACCTGTCGCACTACCAGCTGACGATGGAGCCGAACACCGCGTTCTTCGCGCGCCCACCGGCGGGCCTGCCCGACGAGGACACCGCGTGGGACATCCAGGAGGCGTGCATCGACGCGATGGCCGCGGCGGGCTACGCACAGTACGAAGTGTCGGCCTACGCGCGCCCGGGTCGCCAGTGCGCGCACAACCTCAACTACTGGCGTTTCGGCGACTATCTGGGCATCGGCGCCGGCGCGCACGGCAAGCTCAGCCTCGGCGCGACCGGCGAGATCCGCCGCCGCTGGAAGCCGAAGAACCCGCGCGACTACCTGGCGCACGCCGGCACGCCGGCGGGCATCGGCGGCGACGACCCGATCGCGCCCGACCAGCGCCCGTTCGACTACATGCTCAACGCGCTGCGGCTGGTCGAAGGCTTCCGGCTCGCCGACTTCGAAGCGCGTACCGGCCTGTCGCGTGCCGTGATCGCCCCGCAGCTCGCGGAAGGCGTGGCGCGGGGTTGGCTCGCGATCGACGGCCAGCACGTCGCGCCGACGGAACCCGGGCGGCGATTCACGAACGACGTGATCGCGCTGTTCCTGGCGTAGTCGCGTACAATCGCCGCGCCCCAGGTGCACGGGAAGCCGGTCGAATTCCGGCGCTGCCCCCGCAACGGTAGGCCAGCAGAACCTTCCAGCAAGCCACTGTGCCCTCGGGCATGGGAAGGCGGAAGGCCGGTACGGAACGCATCCGCACCCCTGGCAAGCCCGGAGACCGGCCTCGGGTCATACGGCACGTCGCGGTGGGCGACGGGGCAGCGTCATGGCGCCCCGGCGTCGTCCGTTCCCCGTCCGCCACCACGCGTGTTCCTTCCGCGGGTGAGCGTTACAGGAGAACCAACCATGACAACACTTGACCGGCCTTTCCGGCCCGGAATCCTCGCTTTGCCGCTGCTGGCGCTGTCGGCGGCGGCATCGCCGGCCACCGCGCGCGACCGGAGCGAACCGACGCGGCTGGACGCGGTGCAGGTCACCGCGACCCGCGTCGAAAAGCCGATCGACGAAGCGCTCGCCTCGGTCACGGTGATCGACCGCGTCGACATCGAGGCCAGCCAGGCACCGGACCTGATCGACCTGCTCGGCCGCCAGGCCGGGATCGACGTCGCGCGGACCGGTGGCCCGGGCGGCGGCAGCGCGCTGTTCCTGCGCGGCGGCAATTCGAACCACGTCCTGGTGCTGGTCGACGGCATCCGCGTCGGCTCGGCCGGCCAGGGCGTGTTCGATTTCGCGCACCTGCCGCTGGAACAGATCGAGCGGATCGAGATCGTGCGCGGCCCGCGCGCGGCGCTGTGGGGATCGGATGCGATCGGCGGCGTCGTGCACGTGTTCACGCGCGACCCGTCGGCGCCGTCCGCCCGCGTGTCGGCCGGCAGCTACGGCCGCCTCGGCGCGAGCGCCGGCACCGGCTTCGGTGATGTCGGCCACGGCTTCGGCTTCACCGCCGGCATCGAGCGCCTGCACGGCTTCTCCGCGACCGGGCCCGCCGCGTTCTCCTACGACCCGGATGACGACGGCTATCGCAACCGCAGCCTGAGCGCGCGCGGCAACACGACGCTCGGCACGCAGCGGCTCGCCTTCACGGCGATCGGCACGCACGGCGACGTCGAATTCGATCGCGGGCGCACCGACGCGCGCAACGTGTCCGGCGGCGTCACGCTCGGCGGGCCGCTGGGCGGGCGGTGGAACCACCAGCTCACGGTCGGCCACGCCCGCGAGGATCTCGACTCCGCCGGCGATTATCCGAACGCGTTCCGCAGCCGCCGCACCAGCCTCGACTGGGTCCACGACGTCGCGGTCGGCGCGGACGCCCGGCTGCTCGCCGGCATCAACCTGCAGCGCGAAACCGGCGATTCGAGCGACGCGTTCAGCGGCACGCTGTTCGATGAAGCGCGCGAGAGCCGCGCGGTGTTCGCGGGCTGGGGCGGCCGTTTCGGCGCCCACGTGCTCGACCTGTCCGTGCGCCGCGACGACAGCGACCAGTACGGCGGTGCGACCACCGGCAACGCCGGCTGGGGCTGGAACCTGACCGACGCGCTGCAGTGGCGCCTCTCGTGGGGCGAAGGCTTCCGCGCGCCGAACTTCAACGAGCTGTACTACCCCGACCAGGGTTTCGGTTTCGCGGGCGATCCGGACCTGCGCCCGGAAGCGTCGGCGACGTGGGAAACCGGCCTCGCCTACGACTTCGCGCCCGGCCACCGGCTCGGCCTGTCGGCGTACCGCACGCGCGTGCGCGACCTGATCGCCTTCGCCGCACCCGGCACGAACAACGCGATCAACGTGCAGCGCGCGGAACTCGACGGCGCGGAGGTCGAATACCGCGTCGATCGCGCGCGCTGGACCGCCGGCGGAAACCTGACGTGGCTCGACGCCGTCAACGCGACCACCGGCGAGCCGCTGCTGCGCCGCGCGCGGCGCAAGGCGCATGCCGACATCGGCTATCGCTTCGACAACGGGCTCGAACTCGGCGTCGACACCGACTACGTCTCGGCGCGCGCGGATTACGGCGCCGACCTCGCTTCGTTCGCGCTCGTGCACGTGCGCGCCGCGTGGGCGTTGTCGCCGTCGTGGCGCATCGAGGCGCGCGTCGAGAACGCCGCGGACCGCGAATACGCACTCGTGCACGGTTACCGGACACCGGGACGCAGCGGCATCGTCAGTCTCGTGTGGAACGGTGGCGAAACTGAACGGGCGACGGGTTTCGCACGCTGATTCGACGCGGGGCCGGCTCTGGTCGCCGGCCCCGCGCTGTGCCTAGAATCCGGGCGGGGAATCCATACGGAGCGGCAGATGCCCGCATCGGCACCAACTCCGCACGCGTCGGCACCGACGCTGGCGTCGAGACCGTTGCCCGAGAGGGTGCGCGGGCTGCTCGGCGGAATTCTCGAATACGCCTCCGACGAACTGGAGCGCACGCTGGTCGCGACGCTCGACGAGTTCGAACAGCAGCTGTTCCGTCACGCCGAGCAGGCACGCAACAACATGGTGCAGACGCGCTGGCTCGAGGCGCAGCGGCTGGTCAAGCGCACGCGTCCCGACCTGGTGCCGCGCTACCTGATCGCGCTCGAAGCCGGGCTCGCCTGCATCAAGGACGCGCCGGGCAGCAAGGACGCCGCCGGCGCGCTTCGCCTCGGCACCAGCGAGATGACGCTCGTCGAGAACCTCGACCTCGACGAAGCCACGGTGCTCGCCGAAATCGGCGGCCGCGCCGAAGTCCGCAACAGCCTGCCGCTCTACCTGCTCGGCCAGCGCTTCGGCGTGCTCGCCGGCAAGCCGGCGTTCGACTCCGAACACCTGCCGATCGGCCCGCAGGCGCTCTGCCGCATCCTGCGCCAGGCCGCCGATTGCCTCGAGCTGAGCGGCGAGCACCGGCAACTGCTGTTCCGCACGTTCGAACGGCACCTGATGCCGTTGTACGGCGCGTTCATCGAGTCGGTGAACACCTATCTCTCGCGCAACGGCGTGCTGCCGAACCTGCACTACGTGCCGGTGCGCGTGCGGCCGGGCAGCGAGCCGGCGACGGTGGACCGGAGCAAGCCGCGTTCGTTCGAGGGCGACAGCCGTACGCGCCGCGAAGAGGCCGAACACGGCGGGAGCCTCGGCCTCGGCGCTACGGAAACGACGCGCCCGGCGCGGCCGCCCGCCACGCCGTCGACGCCGCCGGCCGAACGGTCGGCGCCCCCGGGGCCGAAGGAGACCGGAACCGGCGGCGTCGACGGCGTGGCGAGCG
>CAMPHE010000129.1 GCA_946885815.1 uncultured Arenimonas sp. | reverse complement strand
CCCACGCGACGGTCGCCACGATCACCGCCGCGGCGAGCAGGGCGCGGCCGGCGCGGACACGACGGTTCACAGGGGCGGGCGCGGGAGCGGGCGTGGCCATCGTCGTCTCCTCAGTGCGCCGCGAGCCAGTCGTCGAAGCGGCGGGTGCCGAGGCGGGCGCCGGGGCCGGTGGTGAGCGAGCGGTCGTCGAGCACCGCACCGAAGTAGCGCGCATGCACGTCCGGGACCACGGCGCGGGGATCGCGGCGCGCGCGCAGCAGACGGCGCACCAGATCGTCCATCGGCAGCGCTTCCGGTCCGCCGATCTCGATCGTGCCGTCCGCAGGGGCGGCGAGCGCGGCCTCCGCGACCGCGGCCGCGACGTCGTCGGACGCGATCGGCTGGATCAGCGCCGGCGGCAGCCGCAGCTCACCGTCGCTCGCCGCCGCCTCGGCGATTCCCGGCACGAATTCGAAGAACTGCGTGGCGCGCACGATCGTGTACGGGATCGACGACGCCTTGATCAGGTCTTCCTGGGCGACCTTCGCCCGGAAGTAGCCGTTGTCCGGCAGGCGCTCGCTGCCGACGATCGACAGCGCGACATGGTGACGCACCCCCGCCGCGCGGCCGGCCGCGAGCAGGTTGCGGCCCGACGTCACGAAGAAGTCGAGCACCGCGGCGTCCTCCCAGAGCGGCGCGTTGGCGACGTCCACCACCACGGCGGCCCCGTCGAGGGCCTGCGCGAGCCCCTCGCGCGTGATCGTGTCGACGCCGGTGTTCGGCGCGGCGGCGACGACGTCGTGCCCGCGTTCGCGGAGGATCCGCACTACCTTCGATCCGACGAGGCCCGTGCCCCCGACGACGACGATCTTCATGGTCGACTCCTGTTCCGTGCCCGCGGCGACGATCGCCGGGGTGCGGGCCTACGATGCCGCCGGGCCGCCGCCCGCGTCCTCGAAGGAAGCTTGGAAATTCCCTGCATTTGCGTCCACGCTAGAATCCGGCCGCGCGTGGCCCGCCGCCGCGCGGCGCCGGCGAGGAAGCGACGTGCACTACGCGTTCGAAGACCATGTGCTCGACGAGGAACGCCGCGAGCTCACGCGGCGCGGCACGGCGGTGGCCATCGGCCCGCAGGTGTTCGACCTGCTGCTGCACCTGCTGCGCCACCACGACCGCGTCGTCGGCAAGGACGAGCTGCTCGCCGCCGTCTGGAACGGGCGGATCGTGTCGGAGTCGACGATCACGAGCCACATCAACGCGGTGCGCAAGGCCGTCGGCGACAGCGGCGCGGAGCAGCGGCTGGTACGCACCATCGCGCGCAAGGGCTTCCGCTTCATCGGTGAACTGTCCGGCCCCGCGGCGACGGCCGGTCCGGCCGACCCGGCCGGCGCGCCCGCGGCGAAGGCGGTCGCGCCCCTCGCCCTTCCCGACCGCCCGTCGATCGCCGTGCTGCCGTTCCAGAACCTCAGCGGCGACCCGGCCCAGGATTATTTCGCCGACGGCGTCGTCGACGACCTGATCACCGGCCTGTCGCGGCTGCGCTGGCTGTTCGTGATCGCCCGCAATTCCATGTTCACGTACAAGCACCGGGGCGTCGATGCGACGCAGATCGGCCGCGAGCTGGGCGTGCGTTACGTGCTCGAGGGCAGTGTCCGCAAGGCCGGCGACCGCGTGCGCATCACCGGGCAGCTGATCGACACCGCCACCGGGACGCATCTGTGGGCGGAGCGGTTCGAGGGCACGGTCGACGACCTGTTCGAGCTGCAGGACCGGATCGCGGAAAGTGTCGTCGGCGCGCTCGCGCCGCAACTCGAGCGGGTGGAGATCGAACGCGCCGCGCGCAAGCCGACCGACAGCCTCGATGCGTACGACTGCTACCTGCGGGGCATGGCGCAGATGTACGCGGGCAGCCGCGAGGGCATCGATGCGGCGCTGCCGCTGTTCCACCGCGCCATCGCGCTCGACCCGGCGTTCGCATCGGCGTACGGCAGCGCCGCCTGGTGCCACGTCTGGCGCAAGGTGAACGGGTGGATGACCGACCGCGCGGCGGAGTTCGCCGAAGGCGAGCGACTCGCGCGCCGGGCCGTCGCGCTCGGCCGCGACGACGCGGTCGCGCTGACGCGCGGCGGCCATGCGATCGGCCACCTGGCGGGCGATATCGACGGCGGCATCGCCCTGATCGACCGCGCCCTGCTGCTCAATCCGAACTTCGCGCCGGCGTGGTTCCTCGGCGGCTTCCTGCGCGCGTTCCGGGGCGAGCCGGACGACGCGATGGCGCACTTCGCGCGGGCTGCGCGGCTGAGTCCGGTCGATCCGGAAATGTTCCGCGTGCAGGCCGGGACGGCGCTGGTGCACCTTTTCGCCGGCAGTAACGACGAGGCGGTGGCCTGGGCGGAAAAATCGCTCGGCAGCGTGCCGACGCTGCTGGTCGCGGCCGCCGTCGCCGCCGCGGGCCACGCGCTGGCCGGGCGTCGGGCCGAGGCGAGCGCGGCCGCCGCGCGCATCCACGGCATCGATCCGATGCTGCGCGTTTCGCGCCTGCGCGACTGGTTGCCGATCCATCGCGAGGAGGATCTCTCGCGTCTCGCGGACGGATTGCGCCGGGCCGGCCTGCCGGATTGACGCCGGCGCGCCCGGCTCAGTCCAGGTACCGCGCGCTCCACGCGGCGATCAGGCTCGCGGCCCAGGCCGCGTCCTCGCGCCCGGTGAGCAGGTGATCGGCGCCGTCGAGCGCGATGAAGCTCTTCGGATGCTTCGCGCGCGCGTAGATCGCGGCCGCCTGGTCGATGCCCACCACGCGGTCGACGGGTGAGTGCATCACCAGCAGCGCCGCGTCGAGCGCGGCGATGCGCGCGTCCGGATCCTGCGCGGCGACATCGGCGAGGAACTCGCGGCGGATCGTGAACGGGCGACCGCCGAGGCGGACCTCGGCCTCGCCGTCCGCCCGGATCTCGTCGATCTCGTCCTCGAACTGGTGCACGACATGCGCCGGGTCGGCGGGCGCACCGATCGTCGCCACGGCGCGCACCTCGGGCACCTGGCCGGCGATCGCGAGCACCGCCGCGCCGCCGAGGCTGTGGCCGACGAGCAGCCGCGGCGCCGCGTACTGGGTGCGCAGGAAACCGATCGCGGCGTGCAGGTCGGCGAGATTGGAGCTGAAGTGCGTGTCGGCGAAGTCGCCTTCGCTGGCGCCGAGACCGGTGAAGTCGAAACGCAGCACGCCGATGCCGTGCCGGGCCAGCGCCCGCGACACGTGGCTCGCGGCGCGACCATCCATGCTGCAGGTGAAGCAGTGCGCGAACACCGCCCACGCGCGCACGTCGCCGTCGGGCCGGTCGATGCGCGCGGCGAGCTGCTGGCCGTCGTGGCCGGCGAAGGTGGCATCGGTGCGGGGCATCGCGACAGCCTACCCTGCCCGGCCGAACACCCGGCGCAGCCACGGTGCGGTGCGGCTGCCCGCCGCGCGCGCGACGGTGGCCGGCGGCCCCACCGCGACCACGCGCCCGCCCTCGGCGCCGGCGCCCGGGCCCAGGTCGATCACCCAGTCGCACGCGGCCACCAGCGTCAGGTCGTGCTCGACCACGATCACCGTGTTGCCGGCGTCGACGAGGCGCTGCAGCTGCGCGAGCAACCGGTCGACGTCGGCCGGGTGCAGGCCGGTCGTCGGTTCATCGAGCAGGTACACGGTGCCGGCGCGCTGCGCCCGCTGCAGTTCGGTGGCCAGCTTGATGCGCTGCGCCTCGCCGCCGCTGATCTCGGTCGCCGGCTGGCCGAGCCGCAGGTAGCCGAGCCCGACTTCGCGCAGCACGTCGAGCGGATGGCGGATCGCCGGCGTGTCGGCGAAGAAGTCCGCCGCCTCGTCGACCGTCATGCGCAGCACGTCGGCGATGTTGCGGTCGCGATATTCCACCTCCAGCGTCGCCGCGTTGTAGCGCGCGCCGTGGCATGTGGGGCACGGCGCGTAGACATGCGGCATGAACAGCAGCTCGACCGACACGAAACCCTCGCCGGCGCAGGTTTCGCAGCGGCCCTTGGCGACGTTGAACGAGAACCGGCCGGCGTCGTAGCGGCGCTTTCGCGCCAGCGGCGTCGCCGCGAACAGCCGGCGCACCGGGTCGAACAGCCCGGTGTACGTCGCCAGATTGCTGCGCGGCGTGCGCCCGATCGGCTTCTGGTCGACCTGCACGAGGCGCGTGACCGCGTCGAGTCCGGCGACGACGCGGCCGACGGTCGTGCCCGCCGGTGTCTCGTGCAGCAGCGCGTCGGGCTCCTCCGGGGGCGGCGGTTCGTGGCCGAGGTGCGCGGCGAGCAGGTCGACGAGCACCTGCGTGACGAGCGTCGACTTGCCCGAACCCGACACGCCGGTGACTGCCGTCAGCACGCCGAGCGGGAAGTCGACATCGAGCCCGTGCAGGTTGTTGCGGCGGATGCCGGCGAGCCGCAGCCAGCCGGTGGGCTCGCGCACCGCGCGCGGCGCCGCCGCGGGCGCGTCGAGCCATTCGCGCGTGCGCGACGCGGCGACGTCGTGCAGTCCGGCGAGCGGCCCGCTGTAGACGATGCGGCCACCCTGCTCGCCGGCCTCCGGGCCGACGTCGACGATCCAGTCGGCGCGGCGCACCACGTCGAGTTCGTGCTCGACGACGAACACCGAATTGCCCGCATCGCGCAGCGCCACCAGCGCGTCGAGCAGCGCGGCGGTATCGGCCGGGTGCAGGCCGGCCGACGGTTCGTCGAGGACGTAGACCACGCCGAACAGTTTCGACCGCAGCTGCGTCGCCAGCCGCAGACGCTGCAGTTCGCCCGGCGACAGCGTCGGCGTGCTGCGATCGAGCGACAGGTAACCGAGGCCGAGCCGGGCGATCGCCTCGATCCGCGCCAGCACTTCACCGGCGAGGCGTTCGGCGGCCAGCGCCTGCTCGGGGTGCACCGCGGCGCGCGTGCGGGCGGCGGCGCCGTCGAGCGCGCCGCGCAGCCGGGTCGCCACGTCGTCCAGCGGCCGCGCCGACAGCGCGGCGATGTCGAGGCCGGCGAATTTCACCGCGAGCGCCTCCGGCTTCAGGCGCTTGCCGTCGCAGGCCGGGCAGGCGCCGCCGAGCAGGTGGCGGGCGACGCGCTTCTTCATCATCGCGCTGCCGCTGGTCGCGTAGGTGTGGAGCACGTAGCGGCGCGCGCTGGTGTAGGTGCCCATGTAGCTCGGCTCTTCCCTGCGCTTCAGCGCGCGGCGCGTCTCCGCCGGCGTGTAGCCCGCATACACCGGCACCGTCGGCTGCTCGTCCGTGAACAGGATCCAGTCGCGCTGCTTCTTCGGCAGCGACTTCCACGGCACGTCGACGTCGTAGCCGAGCGTCACGAGGATGTCGCGCAGGTTCTGGCCGTGCCACGCCGGCGGCCACGCGGCGATGGCGCGTTCGCGGATCGACAGCGCGGGATCGGGTACCAGCGACGCTTCGCTGACTTCGAGCACGCGGCCGAGGCCGTGGCACGTCGGACAGGCGCCGGTCGGCGTGTTCGGCGAGAAGCCGTCGGCATGCACCTGCGGCGCGCCGCGCGGATAGTCGCCGGCACGCGAATAGAGCATCCGCAGTGAATTCGACACCGTGGTGACGCTGCCGACCGACGAGCGCGCGGTCGGAGTGCCGCGTTGCTGCTGCAGCGCGACCGCCGGCGGCAGGCCGTCGATCGCGTCGACCTCGGGCGGCGGCTGCTGTTCGATCAGGCGACGCGCGTACGGCGCGACCGAGTCGAGGTAGCGTCGCTGCGCCTCGGCGTAGATCGTGTCGAACGCGAGCGACGACTTGCCCGACCCCGACACGCCGGTGAACACCACCAGCGCGTCGCGCGGAATGTCGACGTCCACGTCCTTGAGATTGTGG
>CAMPHE010000128.1 GCA_946885815.1 uncultured Arenimonas sp. | reverse complement strand
GTGTCGTTCGGCGACGGCATCGCCGCAGCGTAGCCGATGCGGCTCAGTCGCCGTAGAACCGCGTACCGACGTAGAGCTGGGCGTCGTCCACCAGCTGGGCGCTTCCACGCAGGCCGAGGGTGATCGTCATCGGCTGCCGGAACAGCTGCCGCGCCTGCGCCTCGGTGAAGCCCATCGAGCCGACCAGCGATTTCTGGTTGAGCATGCCGGCGATGCACATGCGGGTGCCGGTGTCGTAGTCGTCGACGAAATCGCCCGAATGAAGCGTCTGCGACGCATAGACCGCCGTCAGCGGCAGTTCGACGCGACCGCCGTACGACACGCCGGTGCGCGGGTCGATCACGTCGTCCAGCACGGCGCTTTCGACGACGTAGTACGGGGTCACCTGCAGCGTCATCTGCTGCGGCGACGGGGTCGGGTTCGACGCGCTCCAGACGATGTTGGGCGTCTGCGAATGGCATAGCAGCGATTCGGTGGCGCGCGCGGGCAGCGACAGCGTCCCCAGTGCCGGGAAGTCGAATGCCGTGAAGCCGGGAGCCGGGGCCAGCGTCTGGCAGGGCGCGGGGTCGTCCGCGAAGATCGTGCAGTCGTTCGACAGGTGCGCCCGCGCGTCGAAGACGCCGAGCCAGACCACTCCGCGACCGAACGACGCGGCGTCGCCTACGTCGGCGTCGGTGACCGCGAGCGTGACGGGCGCACCGGGCCCGGCGGGTTTCGCCGCGGGGCGGAGGGGGCGATCGAAGTCCTGGGCGTGGGCCACCGGCAGCGCGGCGGCGATCAGCAGGGCGAACAGGGTTTTCCGGGTCATCCGGGGAGTCCTCCAGGGGGACGCGCGGCCGGGGGGCGACGCGCGGGGCCGCGCTCGACGGGGGCCCATTGGCATTCACGCGGTGACCGGGGCGTTCCGGCAACCGGCGGTCGGACGGATGCGCCCGCTCCGGGTAAAATCCGGCGCATTCACGCCAGGATCCACCGCCATGATGCGAACCGATGACGCCGCCGGCACGCCGGCCAACGCCGAGCGTCGTTACGAGATCACGCGTGCGCAGCTGCCGCTGAGCTGCCCGACGCCTGAGATGGCGCTCTGGAATTCGCATCCGCGCGTGTACCTGCCGGTGGAAGCCACCGGCACGGCCACCTGCCCGTACTGCGGCGCCGTCTGGGTGCTGAAGGGCTGAACGCGCGCGCGCGCCGCCTCGTCGTCGTGCAGCTGCTGCCGGCGCTCGAGAGCGGCGGCGTCGAGCGCTCCACGCTGGAAATCGCCGACGCGCTGGTGCGCGCGGGGCATCGTTCGGTGGTCGTCTCCGCGGGCGGCCGGCTGGTCGCCCCCCTGCTCGCCGGCGGCAGCGAGCACCTCGCCCTGCCCGTCGGACGCAAGGCGCCGTTCTCCGCGTACGCGGCGATGCGGGCGCTGCGGCGACGGCTGGCGGATCTGAAGCCGGACATCCTGCACGCGCGTTCGCGGTTGCCGGCGTGGGTCGCGCTCGGCGCGATGCGGGGACTGTCCCCGCGGCCGCGCTTCGTCACCACGGTGCACGGGCTCAATTCGCCCGGGCGCTACAGCGGCGTGATGACGCGCGGCGAGCGCGTCGTCTGCGTATCGGACACCGTGCGCGCGCATGTGCTCGCGCAGTGGCCGCATACCGATCCGGCGCGGCTCGTGGTGATTCCGCGCGGCGTCGATCCGGCGCAGTTCGCGCCCGGTGCGCCACCGCCCGGCTGGCGCGAGCGCGTCGAGGCCGGACACCCGGCGCTGCGCGGCGGCCGCTGGCTGCTGATGCCCGGGCGCGGCACCCGGCTGAAAGGCCACGACGCGGCGATCGCGCTGCTCGCGGTGCTGCGCGGCGACGGCCTCGACGTGCGGCTGTGGCTGCCCGGTGCCGACGAACCCGGCCGCGCGCACTACCTCGACGAGCTGCGCGCGCAGGCCGCGGCGCTCGGTGTCGCCGACGCGCTCGCGATCACGCCGCCGCGCGCCGACATCCGCGACGCGTACGCGGCATCCAGCCTCGTGCTGCAGCTGTCGAACAAGCCCGAGGCGTTCGGCCGCACGGTCGTCGAGGCGCTGTCCGTCGGACGGCCCGTGCTCGGCTGGGACCACGGCGGCGTCGGCGAACTGCTGCGGGCGCTGTATCCGGCCGGCGCGGTGGCGAAGGACGATGCCGACGCACTGCAGGCGGCCGCGCGCGCGCTGCTTGCGGCGCCGCCGCCGATGCCGGTTACCATCCCGTACACGCTGGCGGCGATGCAGGCCGCGACCCTGGAACTGTATGAACACCTCGCCGCCGACTGAAGCGAAGCTGCGCTGGGCCCCGTGGTGGGTGCTGGCGTTCGTCGCGCTGTGGCCGGCGCCCGGACCGGCCGAAGGCGTGCTGTCGATCGGTGCGATCGTCGCGCTGTCGGTGCTCGCGTATCACCGCTTCCGCGGCGGCATCACGCTGCTGAGCCACGAGGCGTGGGCGCTGACGACGGTGCTGTTCCTCGCGTACTGGCTGCCGGAGCTGCTGTCGTCGGTGGACGCCGTGGACGCGGGCCGCGCGCTGCGCGAATCGCTGCTCGACCTGCGCTACCTGCCGTTCCTGTGGCTCGTGGCGATCGCCGTCGGCAGCGAGCGCGGGCGACGCACCACGTTCGTCGGCATCGCGGTGATCGCGGCGCTGTGGACGCTCGACGGCCTGCTGCAGGCCACCACCGGCTGGAGCCTCGGGGGTGCCGCCACCGCCGACCGTCTCAGCGGCATCTTCGGCGCGGACAACCTGAAGCTCGGCCTCGTGCTCGCGAGCCTGGCGCCGTTCGTGCTGCTGGAGGCGGCGCGGCGCTTCGGCCTACCGGGCTGGACGCTCGCGGCGATCGCGATCGGCATCGTCGTGCTGCTCGCCGGCGCGCGCGCGTCGTGGGTCACGTTCGGCATCGTCGTGCTGGCCAGCGGCTGGCAGCAGTTCGGCGTGAAGCGCGCGGCGCTCGTCTTCGGCCTCGGCGGCTTGCTCGGCCTGCTGCTGGCGCTGGCGGCGACGCTGCAGCACGGGCCGTGCGCCGCCGACGACGGCGTCTGCCACGCGCTCGATGCGCTGGAGCAGCGCATTTCCCGCACCGGGTCGGCGCTGGCCGGCGACAGCGAGGGCTTGGACCACGCGCTGTCGGGGCGCATCTGGATCTGGCGCACGGCGATGGCGATGACCGCGGCGCATCCGGTGAACGGCGTCGGCGTGCGCGGCTTCCGCGAGGCCTATCGCGAACACGCCTCGCCCGAGGATCCGTGGCTGGTCGACGACGAACACGGCGCCGGCTACCACGCCCACCAGATCGTGCTGGAGGTGCTGAGCGAAACCGGGCTGATCGGGCTGTTCCTCTGGCTCACCGGCGTCGCGCTGGCGATCCGCGCGTGGGCGACCTCGCCGGATGCCGCGCGTGACCGCGCCCGCGCGCCGGCACTGGCGCTGCTCGCGACCGTGTTCCCGCTGAACACGCACCTCGCGTTCTATTCCACGTTCTGGGGCGGCCTGACGCTGCTGCTGGCCGCGCTGTACGCCGGCAGCCTGCTGGCGATGGCCGGCGAGCGCCGCCGCCTCGACGCCTGACCGCGTGCACCGCGCGCTGCTGCCGCTGCTCGATGCCGGCGCATGGCTGCTGGGCCGCCTGCCGGCGCGCGCGGTGCCGGTGCTGGGCCGCGTGGTCGCCCGGCTCGGCGGGCCGTTGCTGCGCCGCCGGCGCCACATCGCCCGCGCGAACATCGATCTGTGCTTCCCGGGCCTGGAGGCGGGCGCCCGCGCCGCGCTGGTCGACGACACGCTCGCCGACACCGCCACCGGCGTGTTCGAACTCGTGCGGGCGTGGCACGCGCCGGCGGCGGCCTTCGCCGGTACGACGATCGAAGGACTGCCGCGGCTGCACGCCGCGCTGGAACGCGGTGGCGTGCTGCTGCTCGGCGCGCACCTGACGCATACCGAGCTCGCGGTGCGGTCGATCGGCGAGGCGCTGGGGCGACCGCTGCACGCGCTGGTGCGGCGTCACAACGACCCCGTGATCGAAGGCTGGATCGAGCGATCGCGGCGGCGCGTGCTCGGCGGCACGATCGCGAAGAAGGACGTGCGGGGCCTGCTGCGCGCGCTGCAGGCGGGCGAGCCGGTGGCGTACCTCGCCGACCAGGACTTCAGCTACCAGCACGCTTTCGTGCCGTTCTTCGGCGTGCAGGCGGCGACGATGACCGCGGTACCCGACCTCGTCGCCCGCGGGCGCGCGACGATGCTGCCGTTCTGGTCGCGACGCGATGCCGACGGACATTTCCACATCCGCATCGGCCCGGCGTGGGACGGCTGGCCGAGCGGCGACCCGGTGCGCGACGCCGCGCGCTACATGGCCGAGCTCGAAGCGGTCGTCTGCGAGGCGCCCTCGCAGTACCTGTGGGTCCACCGGCGGTTCAAGACGCGGCCGCCGGGCGAGCCGCCGGTTTACTGACCGAGGCCGCGCCTACGCGCCGTAGTCGCGGCGGGTGCCGTCGGGCGTGCGCTTGAAGCGCTTGTGGAGCCAGAGGTACTGCTCGGGGCGACGGCGGATCAGCGATTCGAGCGTGGCCATCACGCGGGCGGTGTCGGCGGTCGCGTCGGTGCCGGGGAAATCCTCGAGCGCCGGAAGGATCCGGATGCGGTAGCGACCGTCGTCGAGCCGTTCGTGGAACAGCGGCAGCACCGCCGCTCCGCTCAGGCGCGCGAGCTGGTGCGTCGACGTCAGGCTCCACGCCGGCTGCCCGAAGAACGGCACGAACACGCTGTCGCCACGACGCGTTTCCTGATCGGGCGCGAACCACAGCAGCCCGCCCTTCTTCAGATGGCGGATCGCCGGCCGCAGCTCGTCGCGCGCGAACATCGCCACCGCGTGCCGCAGGCGGCCACGGCGCACGGCCCATTCCATCGCCGGCTGCTCGTGCGGCCGGTACATGCCGGCGAGCGGGATGCGCCCGCACAGCAGCCGCATCGCCGCCTCGAGCGTCGTGAAATGCGCCGACACCAGGATCACGCCGCGGCCGCCGGCGCGCGCGGCGTCGAGATGCTCGAGTCCGGTGAATTCGAGGCCGCGATCGGTCGGGGCCAGGCGCCCCCACCACGCGCGCAGGAACTCGAACACGCCGGTGCCGAGCGCGCGGAAATTCGCCCGCAGCAGCGTCCGGCGCGCACCGGCGTCGAGTTCCGGGAAGCACAGTGCGAGATTCGTCGCCGCGATGTTCCGCCGGCCGCGCAGCAGGTGGTACATCGCGTCGCCGAGCACCGGCCCGACGCGGCGCTGCAAGGCCCACGGCCAGCGGGCGAGCGTCCAGCCGCCGGCGATGCCCAGCCACGTCGGCCAGTGGCGCGGTGAGAGCGGCGGCGGTGCGTCGGCGTCGGCCATCGCGACATTCTAGCCGTGGCCGGTCGGGTATCCTGCCGCGATGCCACTGACCCTGGGCCAGCGCGTGTTGACCGGCCTGTATTCGCTGGTCCTCTACCTCGCGATTCCGGCCACCCTCTACCACCTCGTCTGGCGCGGCATGCGCCAGCGCGAATACCTGCAGCGCTGGAGCGAGCGCTATGCGTGGTTCGACCCGGCCGACCGGCTCGACGGCGCGATCTGGGTGCACGCGGTGTCGGTCGGCGAAGTGCTGGCGGCGCGGCCGCTCGTCGACGCGCTGCGCGCGAAGCACCCGCACCGGCCACTGCTGGTGACGACGATCACGCCGACCGGGTCGGATCGCGTGCGCGCGCTGTGGGGCGACCGCGTGCACCACGTCTACCTGCCGTACGACCTGCACGGCATGGTGCGGCGTTTCCTCGACCACGCGCGGCCGGCGCTGGCGGTGATCGTCGAAACCGAGATCTGGCTGAACCTGTA
>CAMPHE010000127.1 GCA_946885815.1 uncultured Arenimonas sp. | reverse complement strand
CAAACGAATTTTTAATCATGCACTGTCCCCGCTTTTCCCGCTTTTCAGACCGGCTCGGTCTCGGGCGCGCGGGTCCGCCGGCGCGCCGGGGTTTTCGCGGGGCGGCGCCGCTCGACGGTGGAGGTTTCGACCGGTTCCTTCTTCGGACGCACGCGCCGCGGCGCGGCCTTCGCCGCCGGCCGCGCGGCCGTCACCTTGCGCGACGCCGGGCCCAGCGTGACCCACGTCGGCGCATGGTCGCTCGCCTTCTCCAGACCGCGCACCCAGCGATCCACCCCGGCGTCGCGCAGCCTCGGCGCCACGGCGGGATTCAGCAGCAGGTGGTCGATGCGCAGGCCGGCATCGCGTTCCCAGTGCTTGCGGAAATAATCCCAGAACGTATAGACGCGCTCGTCCGGGTAGCGCATCCGCAGCGCGTCGGTCCACCCCTGCGCGAGCAGACGCTGCCACGCGTCGCGCGATTCGGGCTGCAGCAGCGCGTCCTTGCGCCATGACTTGGGATCGTAGATGTCGAAATCGGTGGGCACGACATTGAAGTCGCCGGCCAGCACCACCGGATGCGGCAGCGCGACGAGCTTGCGCGCGTGCGTGATCAGCCGCTCGAACCAGCGCAGCTTGTACTCGAACTTCGGCCCCGGCTGCGGATTGCCGTTCGGCAGGTACAGGCACGCGACCAGCACGCCGTGCGCCATCGCCTCGAGGTAGCGCGACTGCTCGTCCTTCGCGTCGCCGGGCAGAACGCGACGGCTCTCGACCGGATCCACCCCGCGCGCGAGCAGCGCCACGCCGTTCCACGACCGCTGGCCCTTCCAGAGCGCGCCGTAACCGGCCGCGTGGATCTCGGCGAGCGGGAAGCTCTCGTGCACGGCCTTGAGTTCCTGCAGGCAGGCGACGTCGGGTTTCTCCTTCTCCAGCCACGCCAGCAGATGCGGCAGCCGCGAGCGGATCCCGTTCACGTTGTACGTCGCGATCTTCACCGCCTTCCCGGCCATCCACCGAGCCTAGCCGGCGCACCGTTCATGCCGCGTGCGCGCCGGCATGGCGCCCGTCGGGCGGGTGCGCGGGTCGCAGCGCCACGTTCACGCGCCTGGCGGGACTCTCTGGGCACGGAAAGCAGGAGGAGCGGATGCGGCGGTTCGTGCAGGCGCTATCGGGATTCGAGGTGATGCCGGGGCTGCCGGACGAGGTGGCGGCCGAGCTGCGGGCGTTCCCGGACCGCTACAACCTTTCGGTGCGGCAGCCGGCGGCGGTCCTGTTCGCGGCGGACGAGCGCTGGCATCTGGCGTCGATGGCGTGGGGGCTCGTGCCGAGCTGGGAAAAGGAGCCGGCGACCCGGTACTCGACGCAGACGGCGCGGCTCGACCGCGCGCCGGCGAGCCGGCTGTTCCGGCGGGCGTGGGAAGCGCGGCGCTGCTTCGTGCCGATCAACGGGTACTACAAATGGGACCGCACGCGGAAGCCGCACTGGCCGATGTTCATCCAGCCGGTCGACGGGCTGCCGCTGTACGCGGCGGGCCTGTGGGAACGGTGGCGCGCCGGCGAGGATGACGACGCGCCCTTCCTCGACAGCTTCGCGCTGCTCACGTTCCCGAACCCGGCGATCCCGGCGCCGCTGACGGCCGACGGGCCGCTGTTCCTGCCGCCCGAACGGCTCGTCGACTGGCTGTCGTCCGGCGGCTGGTGGGCGCGGCGGATCGCGGCCCGCGCGAAGGAAAACCAGCCGCGGCTGGAGGCGTACCCGGTCGCGCGGCGCGTCGGCAATCCGGCCCTGGACGACTACACGCTGCTGGAGCCGGCCGATCCCGCCGCGCGCGACGAACACCGGCCGGACGACGACGACGGCTTCGACGTCGACGACGATTAGGCGACCGCTTCAGGCGTAGCGCTGGCGCACGTCTTCGGCCGCGTGGCGCACCAGCGCTTCGAGCACGGCCGCGTCGACGTCGGCGAGCCGCTTCACGTACAGGCACGATTTCGCCATGCGGTGTTTCCCCAGCTTCGCCAGCAACGCGGCGCGCGGGGCGTCGTCGCAGTTCAGGTAGATGCTGAATTCCTTCGCCCGCGGCGAGAAGCCCGCGAGCGGCGCGTCGCCTTCGTGGCCGCTCGCGTAACGGTAGTGGTAGCGGCCGAAGCCGACGATGCTCGGACCCCACAGCAGCGGCGGCTCGCCGGTGACGCGGGACATCATCGCCACCAGCGCCGCGCAGTCGGCACGGCGCTCTTCGCCTTCGACGGCATCGAGAAAGGCGGCGACATCGGCGCCGGTCGCTTTCGTCTTGTTCCCGCCCTTCTTCGTCATCGCGTCCGCCCCGTCATCGTCGCCTGGATGTCCTCGAGCCCGATGCCGCGGGTCTCGACGCCACTGCGCCACAGCATCGCCGCGGCGACCGCCATCGGCAGCGCGATCGCGACCGCCGACAGCACGAAGTGGTCGAAGAACCCGAGCACGCCGACGCCGGCGCCGAGGATGCCGCCGGCCTTCGAGCTGGCCGCGACCACGCCCGAACCGGTACCCCGCAGCTTCAGCGGATAGATCTCGGCCGCGTACGGGATCAGCATCGCGATCACGCCGCTGATGCCGACCAGCAGTGCGGCGGTGGCGACCGTGGTGGCGGACGTCGAGCGCACGTCGAAATGCGCCAGTGCGGCGAACGCGAGCAGTACCGCGGATGTCCCGGCGAGGAACAGGACGAGCGAGCGGAAGCTGCTCCAGCGGTGGTAGATCCACACGACGAGCGCGATGCCCGGCAGCGCGAAGAGCGCCGAGCGCGCGAGCAGCGCACTGGCGGCGCGGGCGTCGACGCCGAGCGCGGTCAGGTTCACCGGCAGCCAGAGCAGGAAACCGAAATTCGCGAGGCCCCAGGCGATGCCGGCGACCAGCAGCGCCCACGTGATCGCCGCGTGCCGGCCGCGCACGAGCTGGCGCATGCCGATCACCGGATGGCTGTCGTCGATCACCGGCGCGCCGGGATGCGCCGCGTCGTCGAGCTCGATCGCGTCGCGGCGCCCGGCGAAGCGCGCCAGCACCGCGCGCGCGGCATCGTGACGCCCGAGGCCGGACAGGAAGCGCGGCGATTCCGGGATGAAACGGTTGAGGAAGATGATCACCGCGCCGGTCGGCAGGCCGAGCAGCCACAGCACCCGCCAGCTCATCAGCGGTTCCAGCAGCGCCGCGGCGCCGGCCGCGAGCAGATAGCCGCCGGTCGTGCCGACGCCGCCGAGCGCGACCAGCAGCCAACCACGATGGCGCGCCGGCACGGTTTCGGCCATCAGTGTGAACGTGATCGGCAGCAGGCCGCCCGCCGACGCGCCCATCAGGAAGCACATCGCCAGGTTCCATTCGAACCGCGGCATCGCGCCGCAGATCGCGGTGCCGATGAACATCAGCGCCGACAGCAGGATCGCCGCGCGCCGCCCGAAGACGTCGGCCAGACGCCCCCACGCGATCGAGCCGACCGTCGTGCCGACCAGCGCGACCAGCGCCAGCAGGCTCGCGCGCGAGGTGGTGATGCGGTACTCGGCGCTCATGCCGGGCATCACGAAGCCGAGCGTCGCCGGCTTCATCACGTCGATGGCCAGCGTCACCACGAGCACGAGCACCAGCTTCAGGTGTTCGCGATTGAGCGGCGCGCCGTCCGCGACGTGGAAATGCAGCGGCGCGCCGGCGGTGCCGGCGGTCGGCGTGCGCGGCAGCAGGCCGTAGGCCGACAGCGCGAGCCCGATCGGAATGATCGCCATGCCGACCCACATCTCCGGCGTCATCGGCATCCCGACCATCCGCCAGTGCGTGTGCTCGCCCATCAGGAACATCGGTCCGTGCGCGAGCACGCCGGCGACGATCAGCGCGCAGCCGGCCCAGAACGCGACGGGGTGGTGGAAGGCGACGCCGGTGGGTTTCATCGGGCGGATTCTCGCAGTTTCCCGGGGCGAGCCGTCGCCCCCGGCGCGTCCTGCCGATCGCGGCCAGCCACTACACTCGCTACCGGCGCATCGCGCGAGAACCCTGCCCGGAGAGAAGGACCCGAGTGACCCCGACCCGACCGAAAGTCTTCTGCGTCGGCTTCCACAAGACCGGCACCAAGAGCCTGGGTGCCGCCCTGGCGACGCTCGGCTACCGCGTCGCCGGCCCGAGGGGGACGCTCGACCCGCAGATCGCGACGAACGCCCTGCCCCTCGCGCTGAGGCTCGCGGGGGACTTCGACGCGTTCCAGGACAACCCGTGGCCGATCCTGTTCAAGGAGCTCGATGCCGCCTTTCCCGGCAGCCGTTTCATCCTGACGCTCCGGGAACCCGCCGCGTGGATCGCCAGCGTAGTCAGGCATTTCGGCCACGCCACGTCGCCGATGCGCGAGTGGATCTACGGACGCTCGGCCGGCGCGCCCGCGGGCAACGAAGCGATCTACCTCGCGCGCCACGCGGCGCATGTCGCCGAAGTGCGCGCGCATTTCGCGGGACGCAAACACGACCTGCTTGAAATCGACCTCATCCGCGACGGCGCTTGGGCCCCGCTCTGCGCCTTCCTCGGCCACCCCGTCCCCGCCGCTCCGTTCCCGCACGCGAACCGCGCGGAAGATCGCGAGGCGAAGCCGCCTCTCTGAACCTCGGGCGAGCGCGCGCCACGAATGCCGCAGGGTGGAGAGCCCCCTGTGTCAGGGGGCGCGCCGAAGGCGCGGGGGTCAGGGAGTCGATCCACCGGGGCCCGCGATTCGCGCGCCGGAAGAATCCGGTTTTTCCGCCCCGCCGCGTCGCGCGGATCGTGGGGTTTTTCCGGCGTCGCCGGAAAAACGTGGGCCGTGAAGGATTCGAACCTTCGACCAAAAGATTAAAAGTCTTCTGCTCTACCGACTGAGCTAACGGCCCATCGAAAACCGCCGCGCGTCGACACGCGGGGCGGCAATTCTAGCGCAGCGGCGCGCTCGCCGCAGTCGTCGGCACCACTACCCTGCCGAGGCGTAACGCGTCGGGTCGGCCAGCCCCGCCGCCGCGAAGCCTTCCGCGCGCAGCCGGCACGCATCGCAGCGTCCGCAGGCACGGCCTTCGGCATCGGCCTGGTAGCACGACACGGTGCGGCTGAAATCGACGCCGAGCCGCGCGCCCTCGCGCGCGATGTCGGCCTTGCCCATGCGCATCAGCGGCGCGTGCACGCGCAGGCGGTGGCCTTCGACGCCGGCCTTGGTCGCGAGGTTCGCGAGCGCTTCGAATGCGGCGACGAATTCCGGGCGGCAGTCCGGATAGCCGGAGTAGTCGACGGCATTGACGCCGCAGAACAGGTCGTCGGCGCCGAGCACTTCGGCCCAGCCCAGCGCGATCGACAGCATGATCGTGTTGCGCGCCGGCACGTACGTGACCGGGATGCCCGGATCCATCGGCTCGCCCGCGTCGTGCTCGGGCACGTCGATGTCGGCGGTGAGCGCCGAACCGCCGATGCTGCGCAGATCGACGGTCACCACCTTGTGCTGCACCGCCCCCTGCGCGCGCGCCAGCTCGGCCGCCGCCGCCAGCTCCGACGTATGCCGCTGCCCGTACGCCACGCTCAGCGCATGGCATTCGAACCCCTGCTCGCGCGCCAGCGCCAGCACGACCGCCGAATCCATCCCGCCGGAAACCAGTACCACTGCCTTGTTCAAGCAACCCCCAGATCAAAAGCGTCTCGACGCGGATGAAAGCGGAAATCAACGCGGATCAAAGCAGATTCTGGAGGCTCTATCCGCGTCCATCCGCGTAATCCGCGTCGAGCACTTCCTCACCGCCCCGGCTGATCGCCCCAGAGCACCTTGTGCAGCTGCATCTGGAACCGCACCGGCAAGCGATCTTCGATGATCCACTCGGCGAGATCGCGCGCGGGCAGCTGCTGCGCGCTCGGCGAGAACAGCACCTCGCAGCGGTCGGCCAGCGCATGTCCGGCCACCATCGC
>CAMPHE010000126.1 GCA_946885815.1 uncultured Arenimonas sp. | reverse complement strand
CAGCGGCCACGGCGCATCGTGCGGCAGCAGCAGCGTGCCGCCGGCATCGGCCCAGCCGCGCGCCGTGTCCGGCAGCGCCCCGGCGGACAGCCACGCGGCGACGCCGCGACTCGCGGCGGGCAGCGGCGCCGCGAGCGGCGCGATATCGGGGCGTGCGTCGTCGCGGCGCTGCCACGCGGCCGCGACCGCGCGGAGCCAACCGGCGCCGGCGGCGTGCGCGTCGTCATGGCGGATCGCGAGCGCCGCGCGCGACGCTCCGGGCGACAGGTCGGACGACGGTTCCGGCGAAGAGGCGGGCGTCGCGCCCGCGCGGCGCGCCCGGTCGTCGCCGACGATCCACCGTACCGGTCGCGACAGCCGGAGGCGTTCGCCATCCAGCCCGTCGAGCGTGGCCGGCACGCGCACGGCGAGCGTCGCGCCGGGCGGCAGTTCGGAATCGAACTGCCGGAGCAGGCTCGCGGTCGCGGTCGGCGCGGCCGGCGGCGGCGCGTCGAGGGGCGGAAATCCTTCGGCGAGCCAGCGTCGCTCGATCCCGTCGTCCGCCGCCACCGTCGCGACCGGCACGGCCGGATGCACCACGTCCCCCGCGCCGCCTTCGCCCCCGCCGACCAGCGCCGGCCGCGCGAGCAGCAGTGCGAACGCCCCGATCAGCGCGAGGCGGACGGCCAGCAGCCAGCGCTCGTCGAAACGCACGCGGCGGCGCGGACGCGTGCGGACCGCCAGCCAGCGCAGCGCGGCGAAGTCCGTCGGCGTGCGCTGCTCGCGCCGCACCAGGTGCAGCAGCAGCGGCAGCACCCATGCGGCCAGCGCGGCGAACCCGAGCGGGAACAGCCACGCCAGGCTCATGCGCGTTCGCCCGCTTCGGGCGCGAACAACCGGCGCAACGGACGATCGAGCGGTTCGTCGAGCACGTACTCGGCGCGCCGCACGCCTGCCGACGCCAGCCGCGCGTCGAGCCCCGCACGCGCGTCGGCGAAGCGGCGCAGGAAGCCTTCGCGCGATGCGGCGCCGTCGCCGACGAGTTCGGCGCCGGTTTCCGGATCGCGGAACCGGTGGCCGCCGGTGAACGGGAAGTCGCGTTCGCCGACGGTGAGTATCTGCACGTTCAGCACGTCGCGGCGCGCGGCCGACAGCCGCTCCATCAGCGTGATCGCGCCCTCGTCGAAGTCGTCGCCCAGCAGGGTCGCGAGCTGGCCCGCATGGATGCGCTCCCACACGGGCCGCAACGCGGTCTCGGAGGGCCACGCCCCGTTCGCGCGGACGGCGGCGAGTTCGTGCAGGCAGCGGTCGCGATGCCGCGGTCCGCTGCCGGCCGGGACCAGCCGCAGGCCGTCGCCGGCGATCGCGGCCACACCGAAGCGGTCGCCCTGGCGCACGGCGAGTTCGAGCACGCAGGCGGCGAGGGCGCGTGCGGCGTCGAGGCGCGACCAGTCGGGCCGCGCCGCGTCGGCCTGGCCCATCGACGCGGTCGCGTCGACGATCACCCACGCCGTCAGCGGACTGTCGCGTTCCGCCTCGCGGACGAAGAAGCGATCGGAACGGGCATACAGCTTCCAGTCGACCATCCGCGGCTCGTCGCCCGGTTCGTACGCGCGGTACTGCGCGAACTCGAGGCCGGCACCACGGCTGCGGCTGCGATGCAGGCCGAAGCCGTCGCCGCCGTGCACGCGCCGGCCGGCGAGGCGCAGCGTGCGCAGCCGCGCGCGCACGTCCGGCGGGATGGGATCGCGTCCGGCCATGGCGACGCCGTCAGCCGGCCGGCGGCGGTACCGCGCGCAGCAGGGCCGCGACGACGTCGTCGGCGCTCTTCATCTCCGCTTCGGCGGTGAACGACAGCAGCAGGCGATGGCGCAGCACCGGCGCCGCGAGCGCGGCGACGTCGGCCTTCGTCGCGGCGAAGCGCCCGTGCAGCAGTGCGCGCGCCTTCGCCGCGAGCACCAGCGATTGCCCCGCGCGCGGGCCGGCGCCCCAGCGCACCCACTGCATCACTTCCGGCGGCGCACCGTCGCCGGGGCGACTGGCGCGCACGAGCCGCGTGATCCATTCGAGCAGGTCGGCACCCAGGTGCACTTCGCGCACGCGCGCCTGCAGCGCCAGCACCTCGTCGCCGGTCATCACCTGCGGCACCGCCGCCGTGCGCGTGCCGGTGGTCTGCTCGATGATGTCGCGCTCCTCGTCCGCCGTCGGGTAGTCGACGCGCACATGCAGCAGGAAGCGGTCGAGCTGCGCCTCCGGCAGCGGGTACGTACCGGCCTGCTCCAGCGGATTCTGCGTCGCCAGCACGAAGAACGGCGCCGGCAGCTCGTGCGTCACGCCGGCGTAGCTGACGGTGCGCTCCTGCATCGCCTCCAGCAGCGCCGCCTGCGTCTTCGGCGGCGTGCGGTTGAGTTCGTCGGCGAGCAGCAGGTTCGTGAACACCGGCCCCGGCTGGAACTTGAAATGCCGGCGCCCCGTGCCGTGGTCCTCCTCGAGGATCTCCGTGCCGAGGATGTCGCTGGGCATCAGGTCCGGCGTGAACTGCACGCGCCGGAAGCGCAGGTCGAGCGCCTGCCCGAGCGTGCGCACCAGCAGCGTCTTGCCGAGTCCCGGCACCCCCTCGAGCAGGCAGTGCCCGCCGGCCAGCAGGCCGATGAGGAGCTGCTCGACGACGTCGGTCTGGCCGACGATCGCCTGCGCGATCGCGGTGCGTAGCGGCGTCAGTTTTTCCAGCTGCTGCCGGATTTCGGTTTCCGTGCTCATGCGAGTCTCTTCCGCTCCTATGCCGTCAGCGCGTACACCACGATATTCACCCCGAACTTCGTGTTGTCCTCGGCCAGCCAGCGCTTGTTGCGCCAGTCGTAGTCCCATTCGCAACCGTAGTCCTTGTTGCTGTAGAGCACGCCGAGGCGGCCGTCGATGGCGATGCCGCGCAGGTGTTCGTGCACCAGGTCGTCGCCCCAGCCGTTGAGTTCGAAGCCGGTGGCCGGCGGGCCGTCGAAGCGGAAGAAGCTGGAATACAGCGGGTGGGTGTCGGGCAGCTTCTGCAGCGCGCGCGGACCGAACAGGTCGGCCATCTGCGCCTCGAAGCTGGTCGCGAACAGGCCGTCGATGTCGTGGTTGCAGTCGTCGACGAACACGAATCCGCCATTGCGCACGTACTGCTCGAAATTGCGGCGCTCGTCGGGATTGAACTCGACCAGCTTGTGGCCGGCCAGATAGCAGAAGGGCGCCTGAAGCATCCGCGGGTCGGCGAGCGCGAGCACGTGCTCCTTCGGGTCCACGCGCAGCTGCGTGTATTCGATCAGCGACGTGATCAGGTTCGCCGGCATGCGCTGGTCGACGTCCCAGTCGCCCGAGTCGTACATCAGCCGCGTGAACCAGAAATCGAATTCGGCGCCTGTGGGAGGGACTTCAGCCCCGATCGCTTTCGAGATCGGGGCCGAAGCCGCACCCGCCAGCGCGCCGGCGAAGAGCCGGAGGAAGGCCGCGCGGTTCATGGCGTGGCCTTCGGGCCTGAAGGCCCTCCCACCCTCAGACCGCGTCGCTCAGGGACGAGAAGGTGAAGTCGCGCAGCTTCATCGGCGGGATCATCATCACGAACGGGGACTCGTCGCCGGTCAGCCGGATCGGCTTGCCCAGTTCCTCGATGTTGTTGAGCATGATCACCGGCGATTCGTTGAAGCGGAAGTTCTTCACCGGATACTTGATCTCGCCGTTCTCGATGTAGAAGGTGCCGTCGCGCGTCAGGCCGGTGAGCAGCACGGTCTGCGGATCGACCATCCGGATGTACCACGTGCGCGTCACCAGAATGCCCTTCTGCGTCGACTTCACGAGATCGGCGGTGCTCTTCGTGCCGCCGGCCATCAGGATGTTGCCGGGCTGGCCGACCGCGCGCTTGCCCTTTTCCTTGGCCCAGTAGCGCGAGTACTGCAGGTACTCGACCTTGCCGTCCTTCACGATCGGATGCTTCTCGCGCGGCAGGCCTTCGCCGTCCCACGGCATCACCGCGGCGCGCGGGTCCCACGGGTCGGCCCAGATGTTCACCTGCGGGTCGTACACCTGCTCGCCGACCTTCGTGCCGCCGCCCTTCTTCGACAGGAAGCTGCGGCCCTCGTCGGCCTGGCGCGCGTCGAAGAAGAACATCATGAAGTTGATCAGCCCGGCGGCCGCCGCCGGCTCCAGGATCACCGTGTACTTGCCCGGTTCCAGCGCCTTCGCGTCGGCGGAGTCGCGCGCCTTCTGGATCGCGACGGCGATCGCGTCGTCGGCGTCGAACTGCGTGATGTCGGCGACATTGCGCGCCACCCAGCCCGAACCGCGGCCATCGGCCGTGCGCACGGTGCACGTGTAGTCGGCGTTGGTGGCGCGGGCGAAGCCGTAGTTGCCCTTGTTGTTCGCGAACGCGAAGAAGCTCTGGCCGTCCTGCAGGAAGCCGGCCGCGACCAGGTCGCCGGCCTTCGCCGGCCCGATCGACGCGGCGGCGATCGCCGCGCGCTGCTCCGGCGTGATGTCGGCCGTGGACTGGACGAACGTCGGCGACGGCACGTACGTCTGCTTCTCGAGCGGCGGCATGTACTCCGGGTTCTCCGGGGCCAGCTTCGCCAGCGATTCGGCGGCGCGGACCACGCGCTCCAGCGCCGCGTCGTCGAACGCGTTCGTCGTCGCGGTGCCCTCGCGCTTGCCGTACGCGCTCTGCACGATCAGCTGCGCGTTCTCGACGATGCCGCTGGTCGAGACCGCGTTGAGCGCGAAGCGGATGTTGCCGTCGATGTTGCCGGTGAGCGTGGCGGTGCAGTCGTCGGCGGTGGACAGCGCGATGACCTTGTCGAGGATCGCCTTGGCCTGGTCTTCGGTGAAAAGGGTCATGGTCAGGGCTCCGGTCAGCCGATGTTGCGGGCGGTGTTGATGATGTTGATGCCGTCGAATCGCGTCGTCGACGCGCCGTGCGACACCGCCGAGATCTGGCCGGGCTGGCCCTTGCCGTCGAAGAACGAGCCGCCGAGGCGGTAGTCGGATTCGTCGCAGATCGCCGAGCAGGCCGCCCAGAATTCCGGCGTGCGGATCTGGTACGCGACGTCCTCGAGCATGCGCGTGATCTTGCCGTTCTCGATCTCGTAGAACAGCTGGCCGCCGAACTGCGCGTTGTAGCGCTGCTGGTCGATCGAGAACGAGCCGTCGCCGACGATGTAGATGCCCTTCTCGACGTCGCCGATCATCTTCTCGACGCTGAGCGGCGTCTTGCCCGGCGCCAGCGACACGTTCGCCATGCGCTGGAACTGCACGCTGGCCCACGAATCGGCGTAGCAGCAGCCGTCGGATTCGGTCTTGCCGAGGATGTGCGCCTGGTCGCGGATCGCCTGGTAGTCGACGAGCACGCCGTCCTTCACCAGGTCCCACTTCTTGGTGCGGACGCCCTCGTCGTCGTAGCCGACCGCGCCGAGGCTGCCGACCTGCACCTTGTCGGCGAACAGGTTGACGATGTCGCTGCCGTACTGGAAGCGGTTCTCGCGCTTGTCGAGCGTCGCGAAGCTGGTGCCGGCGTAGTTGGCCTCGTAGCCGAGCACGCGGTCGAGCTCGAGCGGGTGGCCGACGTTCTCGTGGATCGTCAGGTACAGATTGGTCGGGTCGAGCACGAGGTCGTACTTGCCCGGCTTCACCGACGGCGCCGACAGCTTCTCGCGCGCCTGCTTCGCCGCCGCGGTGGCGTCCTCGAGCATGTCGTAGCGGTTGCCGTAGTTGATCACGCCGTTCGGCGACACGTACTTCCTGCCGCCGCCGTCGAGGTATTCGTAACCCATGCCCATCGGCGCCGACAGGCCGTCGCGGGTGCGGAACTTGCCGGTCTCCTTGTTCACCGCGGTCACGGTGAACGGGGCCCAGATGCGGTGCACGTCCTGGTCGATGTAGCTGCCGTCGGTGCTGGCGAAGTACTTCTGCTCGTTGACCAG
>CAMPHE010000125.1 GCA_946885815.1 uncultured Arenimonas sp. | reverse complement strand
CTGCTGGCGTACAACTGCTCGCCGTCGTTCAACTGGAAGAAGAACCTCGACGACGACACGATCGCGCGCTTCCAGCGCGAGCTCGGCGCGATGGGCTACCGGTTCCAGTTCATCACGCTGGCCGGGTTCCACGCGCTGAACTACGGCATGTTCGACCTCGCGCACGGCTATGCCCGCCGGCAGATGAGCGCGTTCGTGGAGCTGCAGGAGCGCGAGTTCGCCGCCGCCGACCGCGGGTTCACGGCGGTCAAGCACCAGCGCGAGGTCGGCACGGGCTACTTCGATGCCGTGACGCAGGCGATCCAGGGCGGCAACAGTTCCACCGTCGCTCTCAAGGGCTCGACCGAGGAAGAACAGTTCCGCGACGCACCGGCCGTCGCCGCGGCCTGAACGGGCTCCGGCGGGCAGCGTCGCGAACGGTGAATCGCGTCGCTGTCCCGCGGGGCCGGGCTTGGCTACACTCGGGCGGTCCCGTTTCCCGAGCCGCCCGTGATTCCTGCCGACCTGTCCGGCCCCGTCGCCGGCACCGAGCCTTACACCGGCCCGGACAATCGCCTGCCGTCGCAGCTCGCCGCCGAGGAATTCCGCGTGCTCGCGGCGGCCGGCGTCAGCCGCGCCGTGCTCCCCGGCGAGGAACTGTTCCGCCGCGGCGAAGCGGCGCAGAGCATGTTCCTGATCGACACGGGCGAAATCCGCCTGAGCTTCGACGACGGCCTCGCCGACAAGCTGCTCGGGCCGGGCCAGTACTTCGGCGAGCTCGCGGTGTTCATCGGCCGCCACCAGCGCTTCGCGCACGCCATCGCCGAAACGCCGGGCGTCCTCTACGAGGTGACCCAGGCCGCGTTCCAGGAGCTGCTCAAGCGCGAGCCCGGGCATGTCGCCCGGTTCATGCAGCGCAGCTTCGCGTACCTCGTCGCCGGCGAGCACCAGCTGGTGCAGCACCTGCGCCGCCGCAACGAGGACCTGCTGCAGACGCTCGACACGCTGCGCCAGACGCGCACCGAGCTCACCGTCGCCCAGCAGCTGGTTCGCACCGACGACCTGACCGGACTCGCGAACCGCCGCGGTCTCTATCGTTATCTCGACGAGCTCGGCCGGCAGACGCTCACCGACCTGAAGCTGGCGCTGCTGCTGGTCGACATCGACCACTTCAAGCAGATCAACGACCGCAGCGGCCATCTGTCGGGCGATGCCGCGCTGCGCGCGATCGCCGAGGAAGTACGACGGCTCGCGGGCCCGATGGAACTGCCGTGCCGCCTCGGTGGTGACGAATTCGCGCTGGTGCTGCGCGTCGCCGACGACGGCGAACTGGCCAATCGCGCGCTCGGGCTGATGAGCGCGGTGCGCAGCCTGCGGTTGCCGAGCCTGCGAGAACATCGGCTGTCGGTGAGCATCGGCGGCGCGTTCTGCGCCGATCCGGGCGGCTGGTCGAGCTGGTACAGCCAGGCCGACCGCGCGCTGTACGAAGCCAAGCGCCAGGGCGGCGACCACTGGCGCCTGGCGCGCTGAGGCGATGGCCGTGAGCGCGGGGGCCCTGCGTTACCCCCGGCAAACCGCCCGCCGGCACGAATGATGGATCTGTCCGAGCCTTTCCCGACCGCACAGGCGCGCTCACCGGCCACGCCGGTGCTGCGCACGGTGCTGCTGTGCGACATCGTCGATTCCACCGCGATGGTCGAACGGCTGGGCGACCAGCGCGCGGCGACGCTGCTGCAGCGGCACGACGTGATGCTGCGGCAGCTGGTGACCCTGTGCCACGGCCAGCTGATCGACAAGGCCGACGGCGTGCTGGCGGTGTTCGAACGGCCGATCCAGGCGCTCGACTTCGCGCTGCGCTACCAGCGCGGGCTGCTCGACATCGGCCGCGACGACGGCATCGCGCTGAAGGCGCGGATCGGCATGCACGTCGGCGACGTGATGATGTGGGCGAACGAGCCGCGCGACGTGCTCGCGGGCGCGAAGGCGTTCGAGATCGAGGGCCTGGCCAAGCCCGTCGCCGGCCGACTGATGGGGCTGGCACTGCCGGGGCAGATCCTGATGTCCGGCATGGCGCAGAACCTGTGCCAGCGTGCCGCGGGCGAACTGGGCGACGCCGGCGCGAAACTGCGGTGGCTGCTGCACGGCCGCTACCGGTTCAAGGGCGTTCCCGCGCCGATGCTGGTGCACGAGGTCGGCGAACCGGGCCTGTCGCCGCTGCGCGCGCCCGACTCCGGGAACAAGGCGTGGCGCGAACTGCCGCTGTGGCGACGCCCGCCGGTGGTCGCGCTCGAGCTGCTCGTACTGGGCACGCTGCTGGTCGGCGGTATCGCGACGATGCTGCGCTCGCCTCCGGCGATCGCGTTCGCCGAGCGCGACTGGGTCGTCGTCGCCGACCTGCAGAACCGTACCGCCGAACCGCTGTTCGACGACGCGCTCGACACCGCGCTGCTCATCGGCCTGGAGCAGTCGCGGCACGTCAACGTGATTTCGCAGCTGCAGATCGACCGCGCGCTGGAACGCATGCAGCGCCAGGGGCAGCCCGTCGACCGCCAGCTGGCGACCGAGATCGCGCTGCGCGAAGGGGCGCGCGCGGTGATCCTGCCGACGGTGGCGCAGGTCGGCGGCGCGGTGCGCGTGAGCCTCGAGGTGATCGACCCGCGCAGCGGCGTGACCGTGTACAGCGAGAGCGCCGACGGCAAGGGCACCGACGACGTGTTGCCGGCGCTGGACCGGACGATCGCCAGCATCCGCGGCAAGCTCGGCGACGCGCTCACCGGCGTCGAGAACTCGCGCCAGCGGCTGGAGAACGTCACCACCGGCGACCTGGAGGCGCTGAAGGCGTATTCGCTGGCGCAGCAGGCGCGCTACGAAGGCCGCGCGGCCGATTCGGAGCCGCTGTATCGCGAGGCCGTGCGGCTGGACCCGACCTTCGCGATGGCGTACCTGCGCCTCGCGTTCCTGCGCTACATCGAGAACGACGCGGACGGCACGCGACGCTGGCTCGAGAAGGCGGTCGCGAACCGCGGCCAGCTCGGCCAGCGCGAGGCACTCTTCCTCGACGGCGCGGCGGCCACGCTCGACGATCCGGCCACGGCCCTGCAGCATTTCCGGACGCTGGCCGCGCTGTACCCGGACGAATACCGCGCGTACTACAACTACGCGTACTTCGCGCATTTCGACCTGCTGCGCAGCGCCGACGGCATGGCGATGCTGCCGCCGGCGCTGGAGGCGCAGAACCCGCAGCGGGCATTCGCCACGTACCTCGCGGGCTCGATGGCGCTGGCCCTCGACCAGCCGCAGGACGCGATCGCCTATTTCGAGAAGGCGGAGCTGCTCGGGGTGGTCAACCGCCGGCGCGAGCACGCGGAAGCCTATCTGGCGCTGGGGCGTCCCGACGCCGCGGCCCGCGTGGTGGCCCGCCAGCGCGGCGAGGGTTCGCTGTCGATGGACCTCGACGCACGGCTGATCGAGGTGACGATGCCGCTCGACCGCGGCCAGTACGAGCAGGCGGTCCGGATCGCGCGGGCGCTCGAGAGCGAGGCCGCGACGGCGGGTCCCGGCAACCACCGGATGTACCAGCTGATCGCACTCTCGCTGGGTGCGTACGCGCCCGACGCGGCATTCCGCGAGGACCTGCGGCGCTTCGCGGCGGACCTGCCGGAGCTGCTCGCCGGGGCCGACACGCTCGCGCGCCGGCACCTGCTGTTCGACGTGCTCGGGGCGAGCTGGATGGCGGCCTACACCGGCGACGTCGCACTCGCCGCCCGGCTGCGCGCGCTCACCGACGACGACCCGCTGGTCGCCGCGTATCCGGCGAACGCGGCCATGCGGCGCATCGTCGATGCCGAGATCGCGCTCGCGAACGGCGACGCGGCCGGCGCGGCCGCGCTGCTGGCGGACGACACGCGCAGCGAAGACGCCGGGCTGTACTTCTCCCGCGCCGTGCAGATGCGCGCGCAGGCCGCGGCCGGCAACGCGACCGCGGCGATGGCGCTGGCCGAGTGGCTGACGACGCATCGCGGCCGCGCGTTCGGCGAGCCCAACAGCCGGTCGACCTGGCAGCCGGCGAACGTGCTCGAAAGCACGCTGGCGCTTTCGGACTGGGCGCGCTTCGCCGAGGCCCGCGGGGACACCGCGAGCGCCGAGCGGCAGCGCAAGGCGTTCGCCGACGCGTGGCCGGACGGTTCCGGCGCGATGCTCGTCGAGCAGCGGGTGCGCCGCCGCTGACGTGGTTCGCGCGCGTCAGCGCGGAATGTCGAGCGTGATCGGCTGGAACGGCCCCATCGAGTCGATCAGCTTGCGGCGCAGCGCGGCGCGTGCGGCCTTGATCGCCTCCTTCGGCGCCAGCTCCTTGATCGGGTCCTGTGGCAGCGAGGCCACCGCGGGGTCGTCGGTGCCCAGCGACGCCGTCGCCTCGCGCGGGTTGCGCTGGAAGCGTTCGCGGAACCCGTCATCGCCGGCGAGGTTGTCCAGCAGCGCGTCGATCGTCTTTTCGGTGAGCTTGGCCATGCGTTTCCCCTGTGTGCCCCGGGCGGGTGCCGCGCGAGTCTAGCTTCCACGCGCGCGCGCTGTCAGCGGCGGTTGCCACGCGCGCGTCGCGCCGGGCATCGTGGCGGCCACCCCGGGGGAGACGACGATGAGGCTCAGGCGATGCATGGCGCTGCAGGTGACGCTCGACGACGAGGCGCGCTTCGACGTCGCATCCCTGCTCGCCGGCGGCGACGGGCTCGATCGCGCACCGCGCTGGCTCGCGTCGGCCCCCCATCGCGCCGAGCCCGCTGAAGTGACGCTGGCGCAGCTGGCCGTGCTGGCGACGCTGCCGGCGGACGCGATCGCGCCGCGTGACGCGCTGGTGGGCGCGCATGGGGCGGCGGTCGTCGACGCGCTGGTGGCGGCAGGCTGGCTGCTGGATGCCGATGATTCCGCGCAGGCCGACGCCGACGCGCGCGACGTCCCGTGGTGGCCGCCGGCGCTGCATGCACAGGCGGCGGGCACGTGGCGTGGCATCGACATCGCGGAACGGCAGGATCTGGGGCTGATGCCGGATGCCGCGAGCCTCGTCGAGGCGAATGGTCCGCCGCCCACGCACGCGCATCGGCGCGCGCCAGCGGCGGCGGCGCGCCCGTTGCAGCTGCCGGCGGCGCGACCGTTCGACGCGCTGCTCGCGGCCCGCCGCACCTGCCGCAATTTCGATCCCGTGGCGGTGCTGGACGCCGCGTCGCTGGCGACGATGCTGCATCGCGTCTGGGGCGCCGTCGGCACCCGCGAACTCGCGCCGGGCGCCGTGGCCGTCAAGAAGACCTCGCCGGCGGGCGGCGGGCTGCATGCGGTGGAAGCCTACCTGCTGGTGCAGCGGGTCGACGGGCTGGCGCCGGGCCTGTACCACTACCTGCCGCTGGAGCATGCGGTGGAGCTGCTGCGGCCGCTGGACGCCGACGCGGCGCGCGCGGCCGCGCACCGGGTGCTCGCCGGCCAGCACTGGTTCGTCGACGCGCCGGTGTTCGTGATCATGACGGCGCGGTTCGACCGGCTGTTCTGGAAGTACCGGCGGCATGCGAAGGCGTGGCGCGTGGTGCATCTCGACGCCGGCCACCTGTCGCAGACGATGTACCTGTCGGCCGCCGACCTCGGACTCGGCGCGTTCGTCACCGCCGCGATCAATGACGGCGACATCGCGGCGATGCTCGACCTCGCGCCGCTGCGGGAGGCGGCGATCGCGGTCGTGGGTTTCGGCGCGCGGTCGGCGACGCCGAAGAACATCGAGCTCGACGGGCTGACCGCCGCGCCGGGCACGCAGCGGCGCGACGGCTGACGCTGTTCACCCCGCCGACGTGACGCCGCGGTCGAGCAACCGGTAACCGATCGCCTCGGCCACGTGCGGCGTCGCGATCGCTTCGGTACCGGCGAGATCGGCGATCGTGCGCGCGACGCGCAGGATGCGGTGCATCGATCGC
>CAMPHE010000124.1 GCA_946885815.1 uncultured Arenimonas sp. | reverse complement strand
TTCCCGTTCCTGGAGCCGTTCCGCGAAGGGCGCGCGGCGATCGCGGTGTTCGACCTGCTGATCCTGGTGCTGTCGCTGCGCGCGGCGCGGGCCACCGGACCGGAGATGCGCATCGGCTACGTGCTGGTGCTGCCGGCGATGGCGCTGCACATCTTCGCGTCGCTGTGGGGCGGCACGACGCTGGTGGCGTGGAGCTTCGGCGCGCAGGCGCTGTTCCACGCGTTCGTGGTCGTCTGCCTGCTGCGCTACATCCTGCGCGACGAGGTGATGACCACCGACGAGACGTTCGCCGCCGCCGGCCTGTACGTGCTGATGGCGTTCGTGTTCGCGTACCTGTACGCGCTGGTGGAACGCATGGCGCCGGGCTCGTTCCACATCGATCCGGCGCTGGACCACGACGCCTTCGTCAGCTGGTGGGAACTGCTGTATTTCAGCTTCACGTGCCTGACGACGATCGGCTTCGGCGACATCAAGCCGGTGAACGACCACGCCCGCTCGCTCGTGATGATCGAGCAGATGATGGGCGTGCTCTACCTGGCGCTGATCATTTCGCGGCTGGTGGCGATGCAGCGGTCGCGCGCGGCAGGCGGGCCCGGGCCACACGCCTGAGTTTTCCGATCTTTTCGCGGCTGAAGCCGCTCCTACCGGGCGGGGCGCGGGCGTCCCTGTTCTTCCAGCGTCAGCGCCACCTTGTCGCGCAGGTACGCCGGTTCGACGTGGTCCGGGGCGATGGCGCCGCCGGCGCGGAAGAGCGCGTCGCCCAGACGCGCGAGGTCGGCGGCGTGCGGGAGGGCGGTGGCGTCGAGCGCCATCGCGCGCGCGCCGGCGCGTCGGGCGAGCGCGCCGTCGTCCGCGGCGAAGCCGGTGCCGAGCGCGGCGAACGGGGCCTCGGGAAACGGGGCGTCCGCGGGTGCGCACACGCGTTCGTCGCCGTCGGCGTGCACCAGACCGTCGTCGTCGCGAGTGAACGCGCCGACGTAGACCTCGCCCATGCGCGCGTCGATCGCCGCGACGATGCGCGGCCCGCGCCCCCGCATCGCCAGCACCGCGAGCGTCGATACCGGCAGCAGCGGGCGGTCGAGCGCGACCGCCATGCCCTGCGCGAGCGCGATGCCGAGCCGCACGCCGGTGAACGCACCGGGACCGCGACCGACGGCGATCGCATCGAGCTGCGCGCGCGCGACGCCCGCCTCCGCCAGCAGTTCCTCGGCCCATGGCAGCGCCAGCTGCGTGTGGCGCCGCGGCGCGATCTCGTGGCGTTCGCGCACGTCGCCGTCGACCCAGACCGCGATCGAACAGGCTTCGGTCGACGTCTCGATCGCCAGCAGTCGCATCAGCAGCCCGGCCCCGGTTCCCAGAGCTCGATCAGCGCGCCTTCGGGATCGACCACGTAGCCGAAGCGGCCCTGCTCGCTGTCCTCGCGGCGGTCGAGCACCTGGCAGCCTTCGGCGCGCAGTGCGGCGAGCACGCCATCGAGATCGTCGACGCGCAGGTTCAGCATGTAGGGCTTGTCGCCGGGCTCGAAGTACTTCGTCGATTCCTCGAACGGCGAGAACACCGTCAGCGCCCTGGCGCCGGTGTCCGCGCGCTGCCACCACAGCAGCGAGCCACCCCAGTCCTCGCGCTTCAGGCCGAGGTGCTTCTCGTACCACGCGCCGAGGGCGGCGGGATCGCGCGCCTTGAAGAAGACGCCGCCGATGCCGTGCACGCGCGGCTTGCCCTGATCGTCCATCGCCCTGCTCCGGGAAGGAATCGCCGGGCGATCTTAGCAATCGGCGGCGACGGCCCCGGCGAAGAAGGCCTCGACGCGGGCGAGGTCGCGGGTGCGGGGGAACGGCGGCAGGCTTTCGAGGAAGGTGCGGCCGTAGGATTTCGTCGTCAGGCGCGGGTCGCACAGCACCAGCACGCCGCGGTCGGCGTGGCTGCGGATCAGCCGGCCGACACCCTGCTTGAGCGCGAGCACCGCCTGCGGCAGCTGTTCGTCGCGGAACGGGACGCCGCCGCGGCGGCGCACGGCTTCGAGGCGTGCCTCGAGCACCGGGTCGTCGGGCGCGGCGAACGGCAGCCGGTCAATCGCGACGACGCTCAGCGCCTCGCCGGCGACGTCGACGCCTTCCCAGAAACTCGCCGCGCCGAGCAGCACGCCGTTGCCCGATGCGCGGAAGCGTTCCAGCAGCACGCTGCGCGGCGCGGTGCCCTGCACGAACAGCGGCCACGGCGCCTCGCGCATCGCCTCGGCGGCGTCGCGCAGCGCGCGATGCGAGGTGAAGAGCAGGAACGCGCGGCCGTTCGACGCTTCCAGCACCGGCCACACGGCGTCGAGCATCGCGTAGACGTAGTCGCGATCGCCCGGTTCGGGCAGGTCGGTGGGCAGGTAGCACAGCGTCTGCTTCGCCCAGTCGAACGGGCTCGGCTGCAGCAGCGTGCGCGGCTGCTCGAGGCCCAGCCGGCCGGCGACGTGGTCGAAATCACCGCCCACCGCCATCGTCGCCGAGGTGAAGATCCACGCGGCGCGGCTCTGCTCGCGGTATTTGCGCAGCGGCCCCGACACGTCGAGCGGCGTGCGCTGCAGCATGAAGCCCCGCTGGGTGAGCTCGTACCAGCGCACGGCAGGGCTGGGGTCGAGTGGTTCGACGATCGGCGCGCCGGCATCCGCACTCCCGGCGGGCGCCTCGGCGCCGATCGTCGAGCTACCCGCCCCCGGCCCCCACGCCGCGAGGCGGCGCTCGAGTTCCACCGCGCGCGCGGCCAGCGCGGCGAAGCCCGGTGACGAACCGGCGAGCGGGTCGAGCGCGCGGCGCAGTTCTTCCAGCGCGTGGGCCAGCTGGTCGAGCGCCGGTGCGATCTTCGGCAGCGCGCGCAGCCGCGACTGCGCGCCGCGCGCCGGCGCGCCGTCCATCGCCAGCCGCAGTTCGCGCGTCGCCTGCTCGAGGCCGCGGGCCGGCGCGAGGATGGCCGCGAGCGACGCGGTGACCTCGCGACAGGCGGCCAGGCTGTCGCGCGACAGGTCCACCAGCTGCCGCGCCGACACGCCTTCGCCGAAGAACTGCGCCGCGAGCTCCGGCAGCTGGTGTGCCTCGTCGAGCACGAACGCCGACGCGCCGGGCAGGATCTCGCCGAAGCCTTCCTGCCGCACCGCGAGGTCGGCGAGCAGCAGATGGTGGTTCACGACCACCACGTCCGCCGCCTGCGCCGCCTGCCGGGCCTTCGCGACGAAACAGTCGGACCAGAAGGGGCACTCGCCGCCGAGGCAGTTGTCGGTGTTCGACGTGACCTGCGGCCAGAGCGGCGAGTCCTCGGCGATGTCGGCGAGTTCCGACAGGTCGCCGCGCTGCGTCCGCCCGCTCCATGCGACGACACGCTGGAACTGCGACACGACCTCGCGCGACGCGAATTTCTCGCCCTTCGCCTGCTCCATCCGGTACAGGCACAGATAGTTGGCGCGGCCTTTCAGCAGCGCGGTCTTCAGGCCGGCGCCGAGCGCGGCGCGTACCCGCGGCAGGTCGCGATGGTAGAGCTGGTCCTGCAGCGCGCGCGTGCCGGTCGACACGATCACGCGCTGCCCCGACAGCAGCGCCGGCACCAGATACGCGTACGTCTTGCCGGTGCCCGTGCCGGCTTCGGCCACCAGCATGCCGCGTGCGTCGATCGCCTCGGCGACCGCTTCGGCGAGATGCTGCTGCGCCTCGCGCGGCACGTAGCCTTCGAGGTTGTCCGCGAGCGGGCCGCCGACGGCGAGCGCGGCGCGCGTGCGTTCCGCGAGGTCGTCCACTACATCCGGACCGGTGGCGCCACCGTGCAGGCATCGATCTTCGCCTTCGCGCCGGCGGCGCCGGCGGCGTCGCCGCGATGCGCGCGCGCGTGCTGCACCGTCGCCCAGTTGCGCCGGCACAGCCCGCCGAGCTTCGGCCCGCGCGCGTACGAACGCAGCGCGAACGATTCGGCCTCGGCCCAGGCCGCGCGATGCAGCGCCAGCTCGGCCTTCCACTGCAGCAGGTCGGGATCATCGACGCTGATGGCGAGCGCCTGGTCGACCAGCGCGCCGGCGTCGCGGAACTCGCCGCGCGCCTCCAGCTGCTGCGCGCGATCGCGCAGGTCCTGCACCTGCGGGTCGCGCAGCGGTTGCACGTCGAGCTCGTGGCCGGTGGCGCCGACCGCGCGCACCTGCGCGACGATCGACGCCGGCTCGGCGCGCGGGGTCGCGCGCGGCGCCGCGGAGCCGGACGGGCCGCCACCGCAGCCGGCGATCGCCAGCGCCAGCGCGGTCACGAGGGTCTTCTTCATCACGTCACTCCCGATAAGGCCGGCGACGATCGCGGTCGCGATCCCGCACGTGTTCGCGCGCGCGTTCGATCGCCCGTGCGCGTTCCAGTTCACGCTGCCGCTCGGCGGCCGCGGCGGCGGCGCGGTCGTCGGCGGCGTCGTCATCGTCACCGAAGCGGAACCAGTCGCGCCAGCCGCGATCGTCGTCGCCGCCATCGTCGCGATAACCGCAGCCGGCGTAGGACTCCGGCGCGAACCCGGGTACGAACGCGTAGCGCCGCGCGCCGGCGCAGCCTTCGTCGGTGCGCGCGAAGCGGTACGGTGACACGTACGCGAATTCCAGGCCTTCGTCGGCGACCTGCAGCGGCTGGCTCGGCAGCTTCGAGAACAGTGCCGACCACACCTTCATCGCACCGGTGGAGCCGTACAGCCCGGTCTGCGCGTTGTCGTCGTTGCCCACCCACACCACCGCGAGATGGCTGCCGGTGTATCCGGCGAACCAGCTGTCGCGGCTGTCGTTGCTGGTGCCGGTCTTGCCGGCCGGATGCAGGTCGCCGAGACCGTCGGCGACCAGCGCGCGCCCGGTGCCGCTTTCCACCGCGTGCTGCAGCGCCAGCGTCACCAGTCGCGCCGCGATCGAATCGCCGTCCTGCGCCGGTTCGGTGTCGAAGTCGTAGCGGTTGATCGCGCCGCCCTTCGCGTCGAGCACGCCGCGCACCGCGCGCAGCGGCTGGATGCGGCCGCCCGACGCGAGGAACTGGTAGACCTGCGCCATCGCGAACGGGCTCAGGTCGACCGAGCCGAGGATCAGCGACGGATTGGCCGGTGCGCGCAGCCCGGCCAGCACCTTCAGCAGTTCGGCGAGACGATCCGGCCCGACGTCCATGCCGACGCGCACCGTCGCCTGGTTGTACGACCGCGCGAGCGCGTCGATCACCGGGACCGTGCCGTGGCTGCGGCCGTCGGAATTGCCGGGCGTCCACGTCTGGCCGTTGGCGAGCGGGATGCTGACCGGCGAATCGTCGACCGGCGTCGCCAGCGACCAGCGGCCCGGCTGCGCGAGCGCGAGCAGGTACACCATCGGCTTGAGCAGCGAGCCGACCGGACGCTGCGCTTCCAGCGCGCGATTGAACCCCGGCCGATCGACCGCGCGGTTGCCCACCACCGCCCGCACTTCGCCGGTGCGCGTGTCGGTGACGACCAGTCCCGACTGCAGCGCCGGGCCGTCCTTGCGCTGCACTTCGCCCAGCGTGTTCGACACCGCGCGCTCGGACAGCAGCTGCGCCGACGGCGCCATCGTCGTCAGCACCACCATGCCGGCGCCCTTCAGCGCGTCGGCCGGATAGTCGCGCGCGAGCTGGCGCTTCACGAGGTCCATGAACGCCGGGTAGCGGTTGCTGGTGACGCCGGGCTTCGACAGCACGCCGAGCGGCGACGCGCGCGAGCGTTCGGCCTCGGTCGCGTCGATCAGCCCCATCTCCTCCCAGACGCCGAGCACGAGGTCGCGCCGGCGCGTCGCGTCTTCGGGATGCCGGCGCGGGTCGTACAGCGACGGGCCCTGCACCATGCCGACCAGCAGCGCCATCTCGTGCGGCCGCAGGCTCTGCAGCTCGCGCCCGAACCAGAACTCCGACGCCGCCGCGAAGCCGTGGATCGACTGGCTGCCCTGCTGGCCGAGGTAGACCTGGTTGAAATACGCCTCCAGGAT
>CAMPHE010000123.1 GCA_946885815.1 uncultured Arenimonas sp. | reverse complement strand
AGCGCGGCCGCTTCCGCGAGTTCTACCAGTGCGACATCGACGTGATCGGCAAGGACGCGCTGCACGTGCGCCACGACGCCGAGATGCCGGCGGTGATCCATGCGCTGTTCACCGAGCTGGAAGTCGGGCCGTTCACGGTGCAGCTCAACAACCGCAAGCTGCTGCGCGGGTTTTTCGAAAGCCTCGGCCTCGCCGGGGGCGAGCGCCAGGCGCTCGTGCTGCGCGAGATCGACAAGCTCGACAAGCGTGGCGCCGATGCCGTGCGCGCGACCCTCACCGGCGAGGCCTTCGGGCTGGCGGCCGAGGTGGCCGACGCGATCATGGCCTTCGTGCAGGTGCGCTCGACGTCGCACGACGACGCGCTGGCGCGCCTCGACGCGCTCGCCACCGGCGACGCCTCGCCGACGCTTCGCGAAGGCGCCGGCGAGCTGCGCACGGTGCTGGAGATGCTGCGCGCGCAGGGCGTGCCCGAGACCGCCTACGCGCTGAACTTCTCGATCGCGCGGGGTCTCGACTACTACACCGGCACCGTCTACGAGACGGTGCTCGACGACCACCCGCAGATCGGTTCGGTCTGCAGCGGCGGCCGATACGAGAACCTCGCCAGCAGCTACACGAAGTCGCGGCTGCCCGGCGTCGGCATCTCGATCGGTCTGACGCGGCTGTTCTTCCAGCTGCGCGAGGCGGGGCTGGTCGCCGCGGCGGAGAGCTCGGTGCAGGCGATGGTCGGGCTGATGGACGAGGCGCGGCTCGCCGAGTCCCTGGCCATCGCGCGCCACCTGCGCGAAGCCGGCATCGCGACGGAGGTGCAGCTGGAGGCGCGCAAGCTGCAGAAGCAGTTCCAGTACGCCGACAAGGCCGGCATCCGCTTCGTCGTGCTGTACGGCGACGACGAGGCGGCGCGCGGCGTCGTGCGGGTCAAGGACCTGCGCACGCAGGAACAGTTCGACGCGCCCGGCGACGCCGTCGCGACACAGATCGCGGCGCGGCTCGCCGCCGGCACGGAGGCCCATCGATGAAACCCATCACGCTCGACGGTCGCAGCCTGTCGCGGGCGCAGGTCGCCGAAATCGCCCATGGCGCGCCGGTCGCGCTCGATCCGGCGCGGATGCGCGACGTGCAGCGCGCGGCCGATTTCCTCGCCGACCAGGTGCAGCGGCAGGAGCCGATCTACGGGGTCTCGACCGGCTTCGGCAGCAACGCCGACAAGCTGCTCGGCGTGCGGCGCGTGCGCCACGGGCTGCCGGGTGCCGGCGACGCGCACGACAGCGTGTCGGCCGAGCTGCAGCACAACCTGATCGTCACCCACGCGGTTTGCGTCGGCGAACCGTTCGCGCCGGAAGTGGTGCGGGCGATGCTGGCGATCCGCATCAACACGCTGATGATGGGTCACTCCGGCATCCGGCCGGCGACGCTCGAAGCGCTGGTGGCGATGCTCAACGCGGGGGTCGTGCCGGTCGTGCCGCGCAAGGGCTCCGTGGGCGCCAGCGGCGACCTCGCGCCGCTGTCGCACCTCGCGATCGTGCTGCTCGGCGGCGGCGAGGCGTTCCTCGGCGGGCAGCGCCTGCCGGGGGCCCAGGCGCTCGAGCGCGCGGGCCTGAAACCGGTGACGCTCTCGCACAAGGAAGGGCTGGCGCTGAACAACGGCACGGCGCAGATGCTCGCCACCGCCGTGCTGGCGATCGAGACGCTCGACGACCTGCTCGACACCGCCGACCTCGCCGCGGCGATGACGATCGACGCCTTCGCCGGCCGGCTGCGCGCGTTCGACGCGCACGTGCACGCGCTGCGCCCGCATCCGGGCCAGGTGCAGGTGGCGGCCCGGCTGCGCGCGCTGCTCGCCGGCTCGACGCTCGCCGACATTCCGTACCACCTCGTGCCGCGCTTCCGTCCGTGGACCCCGGCCGCGTGGGACGGCGAACGGCAGGGCCTCGGCTTCGACATCGGCTGGGACTGGGTGCCGCTGCCGCAGCGCGAAGGCCGCGAGCGGTTCTACACGCGCTTCCTGCCGTTCCGCGGCGGCAAGAAGCACCAGCCGCAGGACAGCTATTCGCTGCGCTGCGTGCCGCAGGTGCACGGCGCGGTGCGCGACGCCGTCGAACAGGCCAAGCGCGTGGTCGACGTCGAGCTCAACGCCGTCACCGACAACCCGCTGCTGTTCCCGGAGCTGACCGCCGACGACCTCGGCCGGCCGCTGCAGATCGAGGACCAGGTGGTGTCGGCGGGGCACTTCCACGGCATGCCGCTGGCGCTGGTGCTGAGCTACCTGAAGGCCGCGATCCCGACGCTGGCGTCGATCAGCGAGCGTCGCCTCAACAAGCTGGTCGACCCCGCGACGAACGACGGCCTGCCGCCGTTCCTGATCGGCAACGAGGACGGCACCGAAAGCGGCTTCATGATCGTGCAGTACACCGCCGCGGCGCTGGTGAACGACCTCGCCAGCCGCGCGCATCCGGCCAGCGTGTATTCCGTGCCGACCAGCGCCAATGCCGAGGACCACGTGTCGATGGGCGCGAACGAGGGCCGGCACGTGCTCGAGATGACCGAAGACCTGTCGCACGTGCTCGCCCTGGAGCTGTACACGGCCGCGCAGGCGCTCGACTACCGCCGCGACATGATCAATGCCGCGCGCGCGCTGGCGCGCGAGGGCGACGAGGCGGCGTTCGCGGCGAAGATCCCCACCGGTGCGCGCGAAGGCGATGCGGGCCATCCCGAATTCGTCGCCGAGGTCGCGAAGTTGCGGGCCGAGCTCGCCGACGCCAATGAATTCCGGCCCGGTGCGGCCGTGGCCGCGGCGTGGGCCGCGCTGCGCGAGGCGATCCCGTTCATGCCGCGCGATCGGGCGATGGACGGCGACGTCGCGACCGCGCTGCGCCTCGTGCGCGAAGGCCGCCTGCTGACCGCGGCGCGAGCGGCGCTGGACGCGGCCGAGACCGGTCGCGGCTGAAGCCGCTCCTACATGGGCGGGGCGGTGGCCGGGGACTTCGCGGCCGAGGCCTGCACGCAGTTGCGACCGCGGTCCTTCGCCGCGTAGAGCGCGTCGTCGGCGCGGTGCAGCGCCCCGTCGGGTGTCGTCGGTTCGCCCGGCGGCACCACGTGGACGCCGATGCTGGCGGCCAGGTGGATGGTGGCGCCGGCATGGCGCACCGGCTCGGCGGCGATGCGCTCGCGCAGGGCTTCCGCCAGCGCGACCAGCCGTTCGCCGTCGACGTCGGGCACGACCGCGACGAATTCCTCGCCGCCGAACCGTGCCAGCAGGGCGCCGTGCTCGCCGAGCGCGGCCTGCAGGCAGCGGCCGATCCAGCGCAGGCATTCGTCGCCGGCGAGATGGCCGTGCGTGTCGTTCACCTGCTTGAAATGGTCCAGGTCGATCAGCATCACGCCCAGCGGCTGCGCGTGGTCGCGCGCGTCGCGCAGCAGCTGTTCGAACACCTCGCGGAAATGCCGGCGATTGAACAGGCCGGTCAGCGCGTCGCGCCGGTTCGATTCGCGCAGGCGCTGGTTCGCTTCCGCCAGCTGCTCCAGCGCGGTGCTCAGTTCGGAGGTGCGCCGTGCGACGTGCCGCTCCAGCTGCTCGTTGTGCTCGCGCACGAGCTTCTCGTTCTCGCCGCGCAACCGCGCGTAGCGGTAGGCGAGGGCGAACGACAGCAGGATCATCTCCAGCGCCGATCCGACCTGGATGCCGTACTCGGTCAGGAAATTCTTCTCCAGCACGCCGAACGACACCGCCGCATACAGCGCGGTGCCGAGCAGCAGGAAGGCCCACGCGGTGAGGAACACCCGCGCCGGGGCGTAGCCGAGCCGGATCGCGTTGATCGCGACGAAAAGGATGAAGATCGCGCCGGGAAAGACCAGCAACGTCAACGGACGTACCGCGACGCGGTATTCCACGAACGGCGACAGCGCGCCCAGCAGCACGAACAGTACGATCAGCGCCAGCGACACCTTGTCGGCGAGCGGCTGCCGGTCCTTCAGCTCGAGGAACACGCGGCAGAACTGGTGCATCACGATCTGCGAGATCGCCATCGACAGCGGGATCGCGAGGTTCGCGAGCGTCGGCGAGCCCGGCCAGAAATACTCGAACGCGAGGCCGTTGAGGCAGAACATGACCAGGCCGAAGCCGGCGACGTGCACCATGTACCAGAAATGCGTCGCGTCGCGCAGCGACAGCCACAGCACGAGGTTGTAGAAGAACAGCGCGGTGAGGATCCCGTAGAACAGCCCGATGCCGAACTGCGAATCGCGCTCCATTTCCGCGAACGCCTTCGGCGTGTAGATCGCCAGCGGCACCTGCAGCGAACTGCGCGACGCCACGCGGACCAGCAGGTCCACCTCGGTGCCGGGCGGCAGCGAGACCCAGAGATTCGGATGCCGGTACCGGATGCTGCGCGCGCTGAACGGCAGCCGGTCGCCGGAGGCCGCGGCGACGACCCGCCCGTCGGGGTAGCGCAGGTAGATGTCGACGTGGTCGAGCAACGGGTAGTGCAGCACCAGCAGCCAGCGCTCCTCCGCGTTGCCGCCGTTCGCCACGCGCCCATGCAGCCACGTCGCGCCTTCGGTGAATCCGAACGCGTCGCCCCGGCCGGCGAGCGGCGTGAACCGGCCACGCTCGGCCTGCGCGAACATCGCGGCGGCGTCGGCGCGTCCTTCCGGGTCGTGCAGCGAGCTCAGATAGGGCGTCAGCGCCAGCGATTCGCGGCCGGAATCGAGCACGGCCGGGCCCGCGGCCGACGTCCGGGCGGCGGCCAGCAGGAACAACAGGGCCAGCAGGTGCGCGATCGTGCGGATGGACGTTCCCCCTCGTCGTCCGATCCACGCACTGTAGGGGTGGCGTCGGCCCGTCGCCACTCCCGCCGGCATAATCGCCGGTTCCACCGGAGCCCTTCGATGCCACGGAATTCCCTGTTTTCGCTGCTCTTCACCGCCGCCGCGCTCTCGGCCGCGACCGCGGACGCGGCGGTGCCGGCCTGCGGCGGCGTGGTCTATGCCGACCTTGACGGCGATGGCCGGCGCGGCGACGCCGAACCCGGCATCGCCGGCGTGGGGCTCTTCGACGGCGTCCGGCTGCACCGCACCGACGCCGCGGGGCGCTTCGTGCTGTCGCCGGGGGTCGCGCCCGACGGACACCGGGTGCATGTCGTCAAGCCGGCGGGCTTCCGCCTGCCGCGCGGCGCCGCGGGACTGCCGGCGATCGGCCTGGCCGCCTGCGGCGACGTGGCGTTGCAGGCGGATCCGCGCCCGGCCGGCGCGCTCGACGTGCTGCTGTTCTCCGACCCGCAGCCCAAGGACGCGCGCCAGGTGGCCTTCTACGGCCGCGGCATCGTCGACGCGGTGCGTGCCGCGCATCCCGGCGACGCGCCGCCCGCCCATCTCGGCCTGACCCTCGGCGACATCGTCGACGACGACGTGTCGCTGTTCCCGGCGATGAACGCGCTGACGCTGTCGCTCGGCGTGCCGTGGCTGCACGTGCCCGGCAACCACGACGTCGATGCGGCCGAGCCGCGCGACGCGGCCTCGCTCGCCAGCTTCCACGCCACCTACGGCCCGGACACCTATGCGTGGGAGGAGCACGAAGCCAGCTTCATCGTGCTGGACGACGTGGTCTGGCGACCCGGCGGCGACGTGTCGTACATCGGCGGGCTGCGCGAGGAGCAGTTCGCGTACCTCGCCGCCTACCTGCGCGACCTGCCGTCGAATCGTCCGCTGGTGATCGCCGCGCACATCCCGTTCTCCGACGACGAGCCCGGCGTGCCCTCGTTCCGCCGCGCCGATCGCGAACGGCTGTTCGCCCTGCTGCGCCGCTTCGGGCACGTGCTGCTGCTCACCGGCCACGCGCACGCGCAGCGGCATCACTGGCACGACGCCGACGACGGCTGGCATGGCGCGTCGCCGCTGCACGAATACGTCGTCGGCGCGGCATGCGGCTCGTACTGGGGCGGGGTCGACGATGCCGCCGGCCTCCCGACCTCGACG
>CAMPHE010000122.1 GCA_946885815.1 uncultured Arenimonas sp. | reverse complement strand
GTTCGAGCCCGGCGCCGACACGTCGATCGACGTGCCGTAGTTCGAGAAGCTCGAACGCGACGACGAGGAGGTGACCGAGGCGACGTTGACGACGTTGGCGCAGCTCGACGGCGAGAAGCCCGACGCGTTGGCGTTGTCGTTGCCGGCCGCGACGACCACCGTCGTGCCGCGGCCGACCGCGCCGTTGATCGCGTTCTGGGTCAGCGTGTCGCAGGCACCCGGACCGCCGAGCGACATGTTGATGACCTTGGCCACCGCCGAACCGGTGAGCGAGGTGACGCCGGACACCGTGCCGCCGGACGACCACGTGATCGCGTCGGCGATGTCGGACGTGTAACCGCCACCCTTGCCGAGCACGCGCACCGGCATGACCTTCGCGCCCCATGCGGTGCCGGCGACGCCCTTGCCGTTGTTCGTCACCGCCGCGACGGTGCCGGCGACGTGCGTGCCGTGCCAGCTCGACGGGTAACCGCCGTACGCGTCGCCCGGATCGGCCGGATTGGAATCGCGGCCGTTGCCGTCGGCGGCGACCGCGGCGTCGTTGATGAAGTCGTAGCCGCCCTGGATGTTCGCGCCCAGGTCGGAATGCGTGACGTAGCCGGTGTCGAGCACCGCGACGATCACGCCCGCGCCGTTCGCCAGATCCCAGGCCTGGTTCGCGCGGATGCCGGCGTCGGCGTCGGTGTAGCCCCACTGCTGGCTGTAGCTGGTGTCGTTCGGCGTCAGCGCGTGCTGCAGCAGGCGGTCGACCTGCACGAACTCGACGTTCGGGTTGCGCGCGATCTGCGCCATCAGCGCCTGCGCGTCGGCGCGGCCGAGCTTGCGCGACACGGAGATGACGTCGGCGCCCAGCGACATGCGGCGCACGTGCTCGGCGACGACCGGCTTGCCGGGCGAGCCGCCACGCTGCGCGGACGCGCCCTGGATCATCTGGTTCGCCGACACCGACGCGGCGGCGAGCGCGCGCCGCAGTTCGGCCGGGTTGGTCTGCTCGGGCGAGCCGTCACGGAACTTGACGACGAAACGGTCGAACTGGCGGCCGGCTTCGAGCCCGGCGGTGTCGACGCGCGGCGCGGCGGCGGCGGTGCCGGCCAGGGCCAGGGTGGTGGCGACGACGAGACTGCGCACGCGGAACTTGCGGGAGTTCTGGTTCACGAGTTGTGTATCCCCGAAAAGGTGGCAAGAGAAGGGCCGCGGAGCGGCCTCGTTCGCATCCATGCCCCGGGCCCCTGGGCAAAACGTTCCCCGCGCAGGCCTTGTTCGGCCTCTTGTTTTTCGTAGCAGGGAATTTCGCGCCACCCGGACGTGTGACGCAGTTCACGCTGCGCGACACCCGGCGGAACCTAGCGTGCGGTTCCGAGGAGTGTCAAGACGTCCGGCAACGTGGAAATCGCGCGCGTCGGACAGCTTCGTGAAGCGTCAGCAGGACTACACACTGCGCAGGAAGGCGAGCACCGCTTCCCGGTCTTCGCTGGAAAGGTTTTCAAAGCCTTGGCGGGCCCGTTCCGCCTCGCCGCCGTGCCACAGGACCGCCTCTTCGAGCGACCGCGCGCGGCCGTCGTGCAGATAGAAGCTATGACCGTTGGTCGTCGGCACCAGGCCGAGCCCCCAGAGCGGCGGCGTGCGCCATTCGCGCCCGTCCGCGCGGAAATCGGGGCGGCCGTCGGCCAGTCCCGGGCCCATGTCGTGCAGCAGCAGGTCGGTGTATGGCGCGAAGGTCTGCCCGGCGAGCAGCGCCGGCATGGCGTCGGCGGCCGTCTCGAGCACGGGGCGATGGCAGCCTCCGCAGCCGAGCCGCGAGAACAGCCGTTCGCCGCGCGCTTCGGCGTCGGCGTCGACCACGCGGCGCGCCGGAACCGCCAGTGTTTCGAGGTAGAACACGAGCTTGTCGAGATGCGCGTCGCGGAGGTCCACGCCATCGCCGCCGCGCTTGGCGAGCCCGCATTCGGACTGGCCGTCGATGCAGTTCTCGTCCGGATGCACGCGGGTGGTCAGGCCCATGTCGCCGTTCGCGGCGCCGGCCGTCTGCGTCAGCAGCGTCGCCTGGTTCGCCTTCCAGCCGAAACGGCCGAGCGCTTCGCGCTGCGTCACCGGATCCCATACGCGGTTGGCCCGGCCGGAGATGCCGTCGCCGTCGCGATCATCGGGGTCCTCCAGCGCGACGATCGCGCTTTCCGGCACGGCCCCGAGCAGTCCCAGTCCGGGCATCGCGGGCGCGACGCGCGCGGAGAACAGCACGTCGTCGGCGAGCTCGCCGAATGCCGCGCCGTCGATCGCCAGCGTCGGTGCACGCAGCGAGTACGCGGTTCCGTCGGGGTAGCTCCCGGGCAGCTCGCGCCATTCGATGCGCGCGCGCCCTTCCGCCCGGACGCCGGGGATCGCGCGATCGTTCAGTTGGTCGCCGTACGCCGGATGCGGCACCGGGCCGCCATCGGCGGCGACGCCGGGCACGCTGAGCCGCACGAGCATCGACAGCATCTCGTCCTCGCCGTCGACCGGTGGCCGGCCGCGGCCGTCGCGCAGATGGCAGCCGGAGCACGACACGCGGTTGAACACCGGCCCGAGCCCGTCGAACGCGTCGACCGAGGCCGGCGCGACCGCCCAGTTGGTGTTGAACAGGCGATTGCCGAAATTGAAGTCGCGCAGTTCCTTCGGCGACAGCCCGGGCGCCGGCCGGGTGAACGCCTCGCGGTTGTCGAGCGGCCGCGTCAACGCGCCGCCCGGCGCGATCGCCTCGCGGCCCGCCGCGAGGCCGCCGGCGGCGAGCACGCCGGCGACGAGCACGGCGAGGCGTTTCATACGCCGGAAACGATCACCAGCACGCCGAGGGCGTTGCCGGCATCGCGCAGGCCGGCGCCGAGTTCCTGCAGCGCGGTGACCGCGGCCTCGCCGGCGGCGCGTTCGGCGCTGTCCGGCGCGGAGGCGAGCATCCGGTCGAACGGCCGGGGCATCGCCGCGATGGCCGCCTCGGCTTTCGCGAAGCGGGCATCGAGATCGTCGGCGAGGGCCGGGCGCAGCGGCCGCAGCACGCTGGCGAGTCCCTTCCCGTCGCGGCCGTACCACGCGATGCGGATGCCCTCCAGCGCGAACACGAAATCCTGGTGCGTGGTGTCGCTGAAACAGCTCTGCTCGTCTTCCTGCGCGCCCGAATCGAGCCCGACGGCGAGGCGCTCGGAGGCCAGCTCGTGCCCGGCGAGGTTCGCCGCGCCGGTCAGCACGCGACCGACGGCTTCGTGCGGCTCCAGCGCGAGGAAGAAGCGCGCGTAGCTGTCGTCGGCCTGCGGGTCCCACTGGTCGCGCAGCCACTGCAGGTCGTCGGCCAGCTGGTCGGCGAGCAGCGCGAGGTATTCGCCACGCCGTTCGCGCGCCGGATCGCCGGGCAGGAAATCGGTGGCCGGCCGGTCCCCGGGACCGTCGGCGCGGTGGTCCTGGCCCCAGAGCAGGAATTCGATCGCGTGCCAGCCGGTGGTGACGTCGGCTTCGTCGCTCACCTGGTCGCGCTGCAGGATCGTTTCGCGCGTCAGCGGCACGTCGAGCGCATTGACCAGCCCGGCCGACTCGTCGCCGGCGACGCCGTCGATCACGGCTTCGTTCAACGGCCACGCGTTGATGCGGCCCTCCGGTCCCGCCGCGCGGGTGCCGGTCGCCGGCCCGTCGATCGGGCCGTCGTAATAGCGATACGCCTCGGTGCGCAGATACGGCGCGCGCGCGGCCGTCCACGCCTCGCGCGCGGCGGCGAGCGTCGCCTCGGACGGCGCGTCGCGCAGCGCGGCGATCGCCCGGCGCAGGGTCTGCGCGGCGTCTTCGGCCTCGGCATAGGCGGTGTGCGCCGTCGCGGCGTAGTCACGCAGGGCGGTGCCGGCGTCGTAGCTCGGGTCGCTCGCCGGGTCGAGCAGCAGCCGGTACTGCGACGGCGTCGCGCCGGCCTCGCCGCCTTCGCCCCCCTCGCCTCCCTCGCCGCCTTCGCTGGCGAACGCGCCCAGCGAGAGCATCGCCAGCGGCATCGACGCGGCGGCACAGGTACCGAGGCGGGTCCACAGTTTCAGGCGGGTCATGGCGATCCGGGTCCATCGCGGAGGGAGCGGGTATTATCGGCGCGCCGCCTCCAAATGCAAACGATTCTCGACAACATGACCCTGCTCTGCATCGCCGACGTCCTCGACTCCGCCGCCGCGGCCCGTGCCTGCGCCGTCTTCGACACCGCGCCGGACATCGACGGGCGCGCCACCGCCGGCTGGGCGGCCCGCGACGCGAAGCGCAATCGCCAGCTCGACCGCGACGCCGGCCGCGTCGCGGCCCTCGCGAAGGAGGTCGTGGCGGCGGTGGCGGCGCACCCGACGCTCGCGGCGTGGGCGCGCCCGGCCCGGTTCGGCGCGCCGCTGCTGAGCCGCTACGGTGTCGGCGACGAGTACGCACCGCACGTCGACGACGCGCTGATGGGCGAGCCGCCGCTGCGCACCGATCTGGCGTGGACGCTGTTCCTGACACCGCCGGAGGACTACGAAGGCGGCGAACTGGTGATCGACTCGGCGGCCGGCGAAACCCCGGTGAAACTGCCTGCGGGCGCGCTCGTCGTCTACGACTGCGGCGCGCTGCACCGCGTGGCGCCGGTGACGCGTGGCGAGCGGCGGGCCGCCGTCGGCTGGATCCAGAGCCGCCTGCGCGACCCGCGCCAGCGCGAGATCCTGTTCACGCTCGACCAGACCCGCCGCGCGCTGCACGCCCGCGAGGGCAGCGCCGGCGCCGGGTTCCTCCAGCTGTCGCAGGTGCACTCGCAGCTGCTGCGGATGTGGGCAGACTAGCGGCGCCGGCCTCAGAACATCCCGGTTTCGAGCCGGGCCGCGTCCGACATCATCGTCTGGTTCCACGGCGGGTCGAACACGAGTTCGACGTCGGCCTCGGCGATCGTCGGCACCGCTTCGACCTTCGTGCGGACGTCCTCGACGAGGATGTCCCCCATGCCGCAGCCCGGTGCGGTCAGCGTCATCCGGATCGCGACGGTGCGCTCGCCTTCCGCGTCGCGGCCGAGGTCGCAGTCGTAGACGAGCCCGAGGTCGACGATGTTCACCGGGATCTCGGGGTCGAAGCACGTGCGCAGCTGGTCCCAGACCATGCGCTCGACTTCGGCGTCGCCCGCGCCTTCGGGCAGCTGCAGCGGCGGCGGCGGCACCTTGCCGATCGCGTCGGCATCCTCGCCGGCGATGCGGAACAGGTTGCCGTCCACGAACACGGTGAACGAACCGCCGAGGGCCTGCGTGATGTAGCCGGTCGTGCCGGCCGGCAGGGTCACGGCTTCGCCCTGCGGCACCATCACGGCGGCGCAGTCGCGCTCGAACTTCACCGGCTCGCTGGTCCGTGAATAGCTCACTGCATACCACCCCGCTGCAAAGACGGCTATTTTAGCCCGCCTGCCCCGGGAAGAACGCATTGCCGCCCACCCTGCATTCACGTCCCGGTGTCCCGTGGATCTTCCCGCTGTTCTCGCTCGTCGTCGGGGTGCTCGGCGTCGTCGCGGCCTGGGTCGGCGTCTACCTGTGGCTGCGAACCCCGGCGGCATGGATGGGCCTGCTCGCGGCGGTCGACATGGCGCTGATGCTGCGGCTGGCGGCCGCGCCGCCGGGTCGTACCCGCGCCGCGCTCGCGACCGTGGCCACCGCCACCGCGATCGCGATCGGCCTCTGGATGGTGACGGCGACGCAGATGGCGTCGCTGATCGGCATCAGCCCGCTCGAATCGGCGCGGCGTCTCGGCCCGGTGCTGGCGGGCGAACTGCTGCGGCATGGCACCGACGCCTGGGACGTGGCGATGCTGGCGCTGGCCCTGCCGCTGGCGTGGCGGCTCGCGCGCTGAGCGAACCCGCCCGCCGTCAGTGCCCGCCGTCGATCGCCTTGAGTTCCGACACCAGCGACGCGACCGCCGCCGCGGCATCGCCGTACAGCATCCGCGTGTTGTCGGCGTAGAACAGCGCGTTCTCGATGCCGG
>CAMPHE010000121.1 GCA_946885815.1 uncultured Arenimonas sp. | reverse complement strand
CAAGGTCTACCTGATCGACGAAGTGCACATGCTGTCGAAGCCGGCGTTCAACGCGCTGCTGAAGACGCTGGAAGAGCCGCCGGAGCACGTGAAGTTCCTGCTCGCGACCACCGACCCGGAAAAACTTCCGGTCACCGTGCTCTCGCGGTGCCTGCAGTTCAACCTGCGCCGGCTGGAACACGCGCAGATCACCGGGCAGATGACGCGCATCCTCGCCGCGGAAGGCATCCCCGCCGAAGCCGGGGCGGTGGACCTGCTCGCGCGATCGGCCGACGGCAGCCTGCGCGACGGGCTGTCGCTGCTCGACCAGGCGATCGCCTACACCGGCGGCCGGCTCGACGAAGCCGGCGTCACGACGATGCTCGGCACGGTCGACCGCACGCAGGTCGGCGCGCTGCTCGACACGCTCGCGGCCGGCGATGGTCCGGCGCTGATGGCGCGCGTCGAGGAACTGGCGACGTTCTCTCCGGACTACGCGCACGTGCTCGACGACCTCGCGACCGCGTTGCACCAGGTGCAGTTGCAGCAGGTCGTGCCCGGCAGCGTCGGCGAGGGCGGTCGCGTCGACGTCGCCGCGCTCGCCGCGCGCGTGTCGCCCGAACTCGTGCAGCTCTGGTACCAGATGGCGGTCACCGGTCGCCGCGACCTCGATCTCGCGCCCAGCCCGCGCACCGGCTTCGAGATGAGCCTGCTGCGGATGCTCGCGTTCCGTCCCGACGGCGCGTCCGGAGCGGGCGTGACGCGGCCGGCACCGGCCGTCGCGAGCGCGCCGACGCCGTCCCGGGGGTTCCCGGCGACGACGCCCGCTTCGACGGCGCCCGCGGCGGCCACGACCCCCGTCTCCCCGCCGACGCGGCCTGCGAGCGAGCCGCACGCCGCCACGGCCGCGCGCCTTTCCGCGCCCGCCGCGTCCGGCGCGGTGGAGCTGGCCGGCGTCGACGACTGGCTGGCGCTGGTCGCGCGCGCCGGCCTGAAGGGACCGGTGCGCGAACTCGCCGCGCACAGCGCCTTCTGCGGCCATCGCGACGGCGTGCTGCAGCTGTCGCTGCCCGACAGCTTCGATCACCTGCGCAGCGAGGGCCTCGTGCGCCAGCTGGCGAACGCGCTCGGCGCCGAACTCGGCGCGCCGCCGCAGATCCGCTTCGAATCGGCGCGCGCGGCGTCGTCGGAAACGCTGCACGCGCGCACCGAACGCCAGCGCGGCGAACGCCAGGCCGGCGCCGAGGAAGCCTTCCACGGCGATCCGGTGGTCCGGCGCCTGCTGGAGCAGGGCGGCAGCGTCGTCGCCGATTCCATCCGTCCCCTGGACGACCACTGAACGAACCGAGGAACCACGATGCGCGGAAACATCGCCCAACTGATGCAACAGGCCCAGCGCATGCAGGAACAGATGAAGCGCGCGCAGGAGGAACTCGCCACCGTCGAGGTGCAGGGCCAGTCCGGCGGCGGCATGGTGAAGGTGACGCTGACGGGCAAGATGGACTGCCGCGCCGTGCGCATCGACCCGTCCGTGCTCGCCGACGCCGAGATGCTCGAGGACCTCGTCGCCGCCGCCTTCAACGACGCGGTGAACAAGGCCAACGAGGAAGCCGGCAAGCGCATGTCCGCGGCGACCGCCGGCCTGCCGGCGGGCATGAAGATTCCGGGCCTGTTCTGACGCCGTGTCGTCGGCGCCGCTGCTCGAACAGCTGATCGAGGCGCTGCGCTGCCTGCCCGGCGTCGGGCAGAAATCGGCGCAGCGGATGGCGTACCACCTGCTCGAGCGTGACCGCGACGGCGGCGTGCGGCTGGCCGGCGCGCTGTCGGAAGCGATGGCGCGCGTCGGCCACTGCGAGTCGTGCCGCGATTTCAGCGAGACGCCGCTGTGCCCGATCTGCGCCGGCGGCTCGCGCGACCGCGCGCTGCTGTGCGCGATCGAATCGCCCGCCGACCGCCTGGCGATCGAACAGGCCACCGGCTACCGCGGGCTGTATTTCGTGCTGCAGGGGCGCCTGTCGCCGCTCGACGGCATCGGCCCGCGCGAGCTCGGCCTCGATCGCCTCGCCGACCGCCTCGCGCAGGGCGAGGTGCGGGAACTGATCATCGCCACCAATCCCACCGTCGAAGGCGAGGCGACCGCGCATTACCTCGCGCAGCTCGCGCGGCAGGCCGCCGTGCGGCCGAGCCGGCTCGCGCACGGCGTGCCGCTCGGCGGCGAACTCGAATACGTCGACCGCGGCACGCTCGCGCATGCGTTCGGCTCGCGCACCGAAATCCCGACCTGAGGACCCGCGATGACCACGCTCTTCTCGAAGATCATCCGCCGCGAGATCCCCGCCGACATCGTCTTCGAGGACGAGCACGTGCTCGCGTTCCGCGACATCCATCCGCAGGCGCCGGTGCACGTGCTGTTCATCCCGAAACGCGAGATCGCCACGCTCGACGACGCGGGCGAGGGCGACGCGGCGCTGCTCGGCCGCCTCTCGCTCGCGGCGGCCGCGTACGCGCGGCGGGAAGGCTTCGCCGCGGACGGCTACCGTGTCGTGATGAACTGCGGCCGCGACGGCGGCCAGAGCGTCTACCACATCCACCTGCACCTGCTCGCCGGCCGCGCGCTGCACTGGCCGCCGGGGTGACGCGGCGGGAGGGTCTTCACGCCCGATCGGCGCGGCGACCCGGGCCCGAGGGGCCTCCCGCGCGCCGCGGCGCGCGATAGGCCTGCAGTTCGGCGATCAGCAGGGCCTTTTCCTCGAACGACAGTTCGCGGCCGCCGTAGCGCCAGGCGATGTAGCGCGCCGTCATCGAGCGCAGCACGCCGGCCTGCGACGGCAGCGCCGCGGCGATCCGCTCGCCGAAGGTCGCCGGCGCTTCCGACGGTGCCTTTTCCAGACCGACGCGTCGCAGACGCCGCGCGAAGGCGCGCCACGCGCGCAGCCGCGGGTCCTGCGGCGGCGGCCGGCCCCGCATCTGCAGCCACAGCGTCAGCGCCAGCGCGAGGCCCGCGCCGATCGCGAATGCGCTGCCGAGCTGCCGCGCCGTCGCGTCGCGCACGCCGAACGGCTGCAGCAGCCGGGCCTGGCGCCGCGCGTCGAATCCGACGACGAAATCGTTCCAGCCGCGGCGCAGCCAGTCGCCGATGTCGAGCACCAGCGCGAACGCCTCGGGCAGCAGCGCTTCCTGGCGCGCGAGGTCTTCGACGGTGTCGAGCACGCGTTCGGGGCGCACCGCGGCCGTCGGGTCGACCCGTGTCCAGCCACGCCCGCGCAGCCACACCTCGTTCCACGCATGCGCGTCCTGGCGGCGCACGACCCAGTAGCCGCCGATCGGGTTGCGGTACCCGCCGTGGTAGCCCAGCACCACGCGCGTCGGCACGCCGGCCGCCCGCATCAGCACCGCGAACGCGGAGCTGAAGTGCTGGCAGAAGCCGACGCGCGAATCGAACAGGAATTCGTCGACCGGATGTCGGCCGGACGGCGGCACCGTGAGGCTGTAGCTGAAGTCCTGGCCGATCCATTCCAGTGCGCGGCGCACCAGCGCGACGTCGTCGCCGCCGCTCTGCTCGCGCCAGCGGGCCGCGAGTTCCTGCGTGCGCGGGTTGCGATCGGCCGGCAGCGACAGCGCACGCCGCGCGAGCAGCGGCGACAGGTCACGCTGGTGCAACGCGCCCGGGTCGGACGTGAGCGTGTACTGCTCCAGCCGGGTCACCGGTTCCCGCGTGCGCACCGTCAGGTCGCCCAGCAGCTCGGCGTCGGCGGGCGCCGCCAGCGGCAGGTCGAGCGTCACCAGGTAGCGGCGATCGGTCGGTTCCATCATCACTTCGTACAGCGCGGTCCCACCGGTGGCGCGGACGTCGGGCCGGCCGAGCGGAATCGCCTCGGTGCCGCGCGCCCAGCCGGCGCCGTCGAAATCCCAGAGCACGCGGGCGCGCCAGTACAGCTGGGCGCGCGGCGGCTCGAGGTCGAGGAACCGGGCGCGAAGCGCCGGCCGGTCGTCGGCGAACAGATCGACCCACTGGTCGGGACGCATCGCGTCGGCGAGGCCGCCGCGGCCGGCCGACTCGACCGGTTTGCCCCATAGCGGCGTCGCCAGCCGCGGGAACAGCCAGAAACACGCCAGCGCGAGCGGCATCGCCAGCAGCAGCGCGAACCCGGCGGCGCGCAGGCGTCCCGGCCGCGGGCCGCGTTCCGCGAGGGGCAGGTCGTTGCGGTTCTGCACGATCGCCGCCAGCGCCAGCATCAGCATCAGCACCGCCGGCAGCGAGAGCGCGAGCACCAGCGGCCCCTGGTCCTGCAGGAAGGCGGCGAACGGCGCGAACAGCGAGAAGCCGAGCAGGCTGTGCGCGTCGCGCAGGCGCCGCGTCTCCAGCGGCTTGATCGCGAGCAGCGCAGCCAGCCCGGCGGTGCCGGCCTCGCGTCCGATGCTGAAGCCGTGCATCACCAGCACCACGGCGCCGGTGGCCAGCAGCAGGGCGACGCGCGCCGCGGGCGGCCACGGGCGCGCGGTGGTCATGCTGAGCGCGGCGATTCCGGCGAGCCCGAGCGCGAGCACGGGCTGGATCTGCGTCAGCAGCGGCAGCAGGCACGCCCCCGCGGCGGCCATGCACCAGCGCCGGGCGTCGCGCGTGAGCGGTTCGGCGGCGGCCATCAGGCGTCCGGCAACAGGGCGAGCGCACGCAGGCACGCGTGGCGATGTTCGGAACCGCGGCCCGGACCGATCGTCATCGCCGGCAGGCGCATCCGGTAGCGCACCGCCTGGCGGTCGGCCTCGAGCACCCAGCGCGTCAACCGGCGGATCCGCGCCTCGTGCGGCAGCGTGGCGAGCGCGAACCAGTCCAGTTCGACCTCGCGGTTCGTGCTGGCTTCATATTCGCGTACCAGCAGGCGGTCGGCCCGCGCCGACGCCTTCCACGCGATCTGCCGCGGCGCGTCGCCGGGACGGTAGTCGCGCAGCTGATGCGGCTGGTCGCCCTGCTGCCGTGCGCGGCTCGCCTGGCCGTCGCCGCCGAGGTCGGGCAACGGCACGGTGTCGTCTTCCGGAGCGGGGTAGACCAGCAGCGGGCCGGCGGGCAGCAGCCACGTCCACGCGCGCGCCAGGCCGAGCGGCCGTACCGTCGACAGGCGCATCCGGCCCGGCTCCAGCCAGCCACGCCGCGCGGTCGGTATGGCCAGCCGCACCTCGCCGCGGCCGCCGGGCGGCAGGTCGAAGAACGCGATCTCGTCGCCGCGCCGCAGCTCGAGGCCGTCGCGTCGGCGATTGCCGGTGGCTTCGACCGCGATGCGGAGCTCGAGCGGCTGCCCGGCATGCACCGGCTCGGCATGCATCGACGTCACGCGCAGGCCCGACAGTGTCAGGTGCGCCTGCAGCAGGCTGTTGTTGGCGACCGCGACGATCAGGAACGCGAGCAGCAGCGCCGGGTTGTTGTTGTAGTTCAGGCCGCCCAGCACCATCGTCGCGAGCATCGCGCCGAGGAACAGCCCGAACCCCGTCGGCAGGATGTAGACGCGTCGCCGTTCGACGGTGATCGGCAGCGATTCGGTGCGGCGTGGACGCACCACCGGGAACGACGCGAACCGGTCGCTCCAGCGTTCGACGAGATCGCGCGGCCGCGCCACGCGGCTCAGTCCACCGCCACCGCGCGCAGGATGCGTTCGGCCAGCACGTCGCGCCCCTCGGCCTCGGACTCGGGCACGAGTCGGTGCGCCGCCACCTGGGCGAACAGTTGCTGCACGTCTTCCGGCAGCACGTGGTCGCGACCTTCCAGCATCGCGTAGGCGCGCGCGCCGCGCAGCAGCCCCAGTCCCGCGCGCGGCGACAGGCCGACGCGCACGCCGGGATGACGCCGGCTTTCCTGCAGCAACTGCTGCACGTAGCCGACCAGCGCCTCGCTGGCGTGGACGCGTTCCACCGCCGCGCGCAGTGCCAGTACTTCGTCGCCGGTGAGCCGCGGCATGCTCTGGGCGATCAGGTCGCGGCGGTCCTCGCCGGCGAGCATCTCGCGCTCGGCGCCCGCGT